>JAQBPZ010000174.1 GCA_028287225.1 Gemmatimonadota bacterium | reverse complement strand
GCTCGACGCGGTGCGACGCCACGACATGGCCGCGCGCGAGCTGCCCGGCATGGGGCTCAAGGCGGTGGCGAAGCACCTCGGCATCGCGTCGCCCGATCGCGAGTACATCCGCGGAGACCTCATCCACGAGACGTACCTGCGCGACCCCGAACGGGTGCGACGCTACGCCACCGACGACGTGGTGGAGGTGGCAGCGCTCTCCCGCATGCTGGGCGGGCCGACGTATGCGCTGGCCCAGATGGCGCCGCGCCGCTACGAGCGGCTCGCCGACACCGGCGCGGCCACCGGGGTGATCGACCCGCTGCTCGTGCGCGCGTACCTCCGCTCCGGCGCGGCGCTTCCCTCACACGACACGGGCGACGGCACGCTGCACAGCGGGGCGGCGCTGCACCTGTTCGCGACCGGCGTGGCACACCGGGTCGTGAAGGCGGATGTCGCGAGCCTGTATCCCTCGCTGATGCGCGCGTATCGCATCGGTCCGGCGCGCGACCGGCTCGGCGTGCTGCTCACGCTCGTGGACCGCCTCGTGGAGCGCCGGCTCCAGGCCAAGGCGCTGGCGCGCGCGGCGCCGGCCGGCTCGGGCGAACGCCACGCCCACGAGGCGATGTCCGCCGCGCTCAAGATCGTCGTCAACTCGGCGTACGGCTATCTCGCGGCGGGTGGCAACCTCACGCGCTTCGCCGACGTGCATGCCGCGAACGAGGTCACGCGACGCGGGCGCGAGGTGCTCGCCCTGCTCTGCCGCGAGCTCGCGGCGCGTGGCGTCACGCTGCTCGAGGCGGACACCGATGGCGTCTACTTCTCGGTGCCCGCCTCGTGGACGCCGGCTGACGAGTCCCGCGTGGTCGGGGAGGTGGGGGCGCTCCTGCCGCCCCTCGTGCAGCTTGAGCTCGAGGGGCGGTACGCGGCGATGCTCTCGCACGAGCCGAAGAACTACGCGCTCCTCGGGCATGACGGGTCGCTCGTGCTGCGCGGCGTCGCCTTCCGCTCCAGCCGCTCGGAACCGTTCGGCGAGCGCTTCCTCCGTCGCGCCATCGGCTGCCTGCTGCGTGACGACGTCGCCGGCGTGCGCGCGGCGTTCCTGGACACCATCGCCGCGCTCCGCGCGCGCGCGCTTCCCACCGTGGACGTGGCGTCGCGGATGCGGCTCACCCGGTCACCCGACGAATACGCGGCGACGCGCGGCGCTCGGCGCGAGCTGCAGTACGAGGCGCTGCTGGCCGCCGGGCGCTCACACTGGAGCAAGGGCGAGCGGGTGCACGTGTATCGCCGAGGCAACGGCGAAGGCGGCATCGCGCCGGATGCGGAGGCTCCGGATCCGCGCGACTACGACGTGGCGTACTACGAGCGGCTGCTGCGGACGACCTTCGCCGAGCGCCTGGCGCGCGCCTTCACGCCGCACGATTTCGGCGTGGTGTTCGCGGACGCCGACCAGCACGCGATGTTCGACGCGCCGGTGGAGTCCATCCGACCGATCCTCGTGAGCGTCGCGCCCAGTTGAAGATCAGGCATTTCATTCTGAGCCTCTCTGTCCTCTGCGCCCTCGGTGCCCTCTGTGGTCGAATGCTCTTCAACAGCGTATTACCACAGAGGACACGGAGGACGCAGAGGACTGCTTTGCAGGTGTCGCGCTCCTCTGCGTCCTCGCCGTTCCCCTCTGCGCCCTCTGTGTTGAAGCAGTTTACAAGGGCAGGATTTCTGGAACTCAGCAGCCCCGCTTCGCCTGGTACGTCAGCTCGTTCGCGAGGTCGTCCTGCACGATGCGATTGACCCATTCCACGCCCTGGGCCACCGAGTGGTCCATGTTGCCCACCTCGTAGCGCCAGGCGCCGAAGCGGCCGCGCGAGTAGATGTCCTGCGTCTCCAGCCACGGATGGAGCACCGCCAGCGCGCCGTCGCGCTCGATGGACGGCGTGGGGTAGGTGTAGTCGCGCTCGATGAGGTAGCGGTCCACGATCAGCGCGCGGTCGGACTCGCGAAGGATGCGCGTGTTGATCAATCCCTCGATCGTGCGGTCCACCACCGTCTCGCGGTCCTCGGGCTTCAGCTCGGAGTGCGAGATCTCCGCGAGGATCGAGTGCTGCCGGGTGTGGTCCGGCACCACCTCCGGCGAGTAGTTGGAGAGGTACGTGAGGCGGTAGAAGGGGCAGTCGTCCACCGGGAAGTACATCCAGCACTTGGAGGTCTCCACCGGGCGATCCACCCCGATGCCCACGACGTACGAGCCCGAGTGGCGGAGTCGGCCGGCCTGCTCGCGCACGACGTCGGGCGTGGGGCCCTCCAGCATCGCCACGAGCTTGTCCACCGGCATCGTGGAGAGCAGGAGGTCGTACGGCTCGCGCGTGCCGTCGGCGAGCAGCACTTCCTTTCGGCGCGTGTCCACGGCCACCGTCGTCGCGTTCAGGCGCAGCTGGTCCTGTACGTACGGCTGCATCCGCGCGAACAGCCCGCCCGTGCCGCCGTAGCGCGGGTACTTGAAGGTGTTGTTCGGGCCCCAGCCGGCGTCGTCACGGTCCAGGATCACGTTGCCGAGCACGCGCTCGAGCGAGGGCAGCGCCACGCGCTCCCCGATCCACTCCTTGTTCATCATGCGGGGCGGGTGCGCCCACACCTTGAAGTTGTACGGCATCATGAAGTACTTGGCGAGCCCGCTGCCGAACTGCTTCATGATGAGCTGCTCGAAGTTCTCGATGCGCGCCAGGTCGAGAGGCTCCCGCTGCGCCTCGATGAGCCCGAGCACGCATTCCAGCACCACCTCCCGCGGGAGCGTGCGGATGTTGTTCTGGAGCGGGTACGGCACGAAGCGCTCGCACATCCAGACCCACGCCTCGCGCACGAGCTCCTGGTACTCGTCGCCCATCAGCCTGTCGAAGAGGCGGTCGAAGTACTCGTAGTGCGAGAACAGGACGTGGCCGCCGATGTCGTACGTGAAGCCGTTGGGGCTCGTCTCGCTGGACGCCAGCCCGCCCACCTTCCCGCTCGCCTCGAGCAGCCTGAAGTTGGTGTAGCCCAGCTCACGCAGCCGGTAGCCGGCCGCGAGGCCGGTGGGCCCCGCGCCGATGACGACGATGCGCGGGCCTTCCGTGGACGTCGGCCGGCGATCCGGATGCTGGGGCGTGCTGCGAATCTGCTCCATCTGCTCGGTGAGGTGCGGTGTAGATGATGGCGCACGGCGCCGTCATGATCCGGCGCTCGCGCGTCGAGTAGCCGCCGCTCAGGCGGCGCTGAAGGTCCGCGCCGGGCTGGCCGGCGCCTGCCGTTGCAGTCGCTTCCACGGCCGCGCCCGCACGTAGCGGGCAAGCGCGTTCTCCAGTGTCGGCATGAGCCAGCCTCGCTCGCTGGCCAGCGCCACGTCGGCGGGGCGGCGCGCCGCGAGCCGGAGCTCGGCGTGCGGCCGTCCGCACACGCGCGACGCATCGATCCTCGCAGCATCGGCCGCCTGGCGCGCCAGCGACGCCCAGCTCGTCCGCCCCGCGTTCGCCAGATGCCACACGCCCCGCTCGCCGTCCAGCAGCAGGTCGAGCGAGGCGTGCACCAGGTCCGGCACGTACGTCGGCGAGACGAAGAGGTCGTCCGCCGCGAGCACCTCGTCGCCCTGCGCGAGGGACGCGAGGCTGCGCGAGACGAAGTTCCAGTCGTCCCACGGGCCGAAGAAGGCGGCGGTGCGGATCACGAGCGCTCCGGGATGTGCCTGCAGCACCCGCGACTCCGCCTCGGCCTTGGATCGCCCGTACGCGTTGAGCGGACCCACGGCATCACCCTCGAAGTAGGCGCCGCCCTTGCGGCCGTCGAACACGAGGTCCGACGAATACGTCACGAGCGGCACGCCGCGCGCGGCACAGGCGTCGGCGAGCGCGGCCGCGATCGTGACGTTCCCATGCCAGCACGGTGCCGCCTCCCGCTCGGCGTCGTCCACTCGGACGTAACCGGCCGCGTTCACCACCGCCCATGCACCCGATGCGCGGAGGAGGCGCTCCACGTCCTGCGGGTCGGCGACGTCCGCGTCCGGGCGGCACACGGGGTGGGCGGCGAGCCCGCGCTCGTCGCACAGCCGCAGCGTCGCGCGGCCGAGGGTGCCCGACGCGCCGATCACCAGCACGGGCCGGTGCCCGTGGTGCAGCGCGACCGGCGTCCTGTTCACGCGCTCCGTCTCCCCGCCCGGGAGGTACGCGAGGCGGCTCGGCCGGCGCCACCAGCCGGGTCCCGCGAGCACGGGATGGTTGAACGTCCCCGTGGTCGCGATGGATCGGATCATCGTGGCGAGCGCCGTGGGGCGCGGCACGGGGGCGCGCACGTCGAAGGCCCCGCTCTCGTAGTGGCCCCGGATCCGGGTGATGAGCGACGACCAGTCCTGAAGGCCGAGCATCGCCCACGCCGTCACGGCGCGGATGTCGGCGCCCGCGCCGCGCGCGCGCGCCGCCGACCGCCAGGCGTCGTGCAGCCAGCGCATCTGCTCCTCGCGCGTGCAGCCGAGGTGGACCTCCGTCACCGCCATCGGCAGGCGGTACCGGTGCCAGGCCTCCATCAGGAGCGCCTCGTGGCCCGCGAGTCCCTCGACGCGCCCGCGGACCGCCTCCACGTCGGCGTAGCGATGCGTGCCGTTGTCACCGTGGGTGCGCCGCGGATAGCGCGACGTGCGGTGATCGAGCCAGCGCTCGCTCGTGACGTAGATGTTGATGCCGAGGATGTCCGGGGTGCAGCCGTCGCCGGTCGCGTCGGCCACCTCGCCCTCGGACACGCCGACTTCCAGCATGCGCGCGTACATCGCGTGGCCGTCCCGTACCCGCAGGGTCAGCAGGTCGCCGGTGAGCCAGCGGCGCTCGTTCTCGAGGTCCGCCTGGTACGCCAGCGGGGGGGTGGAGTGCGTGCGCCCCAGGTCCTCCGTCTGCACGAGCGTGGCGGCCGGCGTGACCTCGCGGATCGCCGCCATCGCGAGGCGGATGCCGCGGACCTGGTTCAGGATGGCGCGGAAGAACGCGGCGTCGTCACGAAGGTGCGGGTACCACAGGCCGTACAACGCGCTGAACCGCGCCGTGGTGAGCGGCTCGTTGATCGGCGTGAAGCGCGTCACCCAGGGATAGCGCTCCGCCACGCGACGCGCGAAGTGCGCCAGCGAGTGCGCGAAGTCGGCGTGCAGCAGGCTGGTCGCGCGGGGTCCGCTGCCATGGTGGACGAGCCCGATGACCGGGTCCAGTCCCAGCTCGCGCATGCGGGCCAGGCGCGCGTCGGTCGCGCGCCAGACCTCGTCCTCGCACCGGGCGTCGGCGAACCGTTCCCACAGCACCGGGTAGCGCACCGTGCGAACGCCGAGCGACGCGACGCGGTCGATGTCGTCGAGGCGGTCGTAGTGTCCGGTGAAGGCGCACTGGTCGTGCTGGCGGTCACCGACGCGGTTGATCGTGCACTCGAATCCGCCCCACAGCTCCAGCGCCGCGACCGGCTTCACGCGCGCACCGTCCGCGTGCGCCGGCCCGGTCACGACGCCTCAGTCGGCGGCATCTTCGCTCGTCGTCGCACCCGCGTGCGAGCGCGTGGACGACCAGTGCGTGCGCGTGGTGGCCGCGTGGTGCGCGGCCCGCATCGACGGCTCGTGCGACGCGCGGCGCGCGCGCGCCTGCACCGCATCGGCGACGATGCGCGACATCTGTGCGACGATGCTCTCCCACGAGTTGCACGCCGCCTGCTCCAGCCCGCGCTCGATCATGGCCTCGTCGGGCGACTCGAGGGCGGTGCGCACCGCGGCGGCGAAGGCGTCGGCGGAGTCGGCGATCGTCACCACCGGGGTGAAGTTGTGCACCACGTCGGACACCGGCGTGGAGACGATCGGCCGGGCCGCGGCCATGTACTCGAGCGTCTTCGTCGGGTTGATGTACTCGGTGGCCTCGTTCAGCGCGAACGGCATCAGGCACACGTCGAACCCCTTCACGTGCGCCGGCAGCTGGTCGTACGCGCGCTGGCCGAGCCAGTGGATGTTCTCGCGCTGCGGCAGCTCGCGCGGGTCCACCTTCACCACCGGGCCCACCATCACGATGGCGACGTGCGGCATCCGCGCCGCCAGGGCGTCGATCAGCGGGTAGTCCAGCCGCTCGTCGATCACGCCGTAGTACCCCGCCACCGGCATGCCGAGCGCGGCGATCTCCGCCGGCACCGCGACGTGGTCGCTGTTGGCGGTCGCGAAGTGCGCCACGTCCACGCCGCAGCCGAAGAAGTGCACGTTCTGGTGCAGCCGCTTCTTGGCCTGCGCCAGGCGATAGCCGCCCGTGAACACGACGTCCGCCCGCTCCATCAGGAACGCCTCGCGCTCGGTGAGCTCGGCGGGGGCGAAGCGGAACTTGGAGAGCTCGTCCATGCAGTCGTAGACCACCGCACGCTCGCCGAAGGCGCCGATCATCGCCGGCGCGGGCAGGGGGGTGTAGAACCACTGGATCGGCGCCACGAACTGGCCGCCCAGCGCCCCATCGTCCGCCAGGCTCCGGCGCAGGAGCTCGCGGATCGTCGCGATGGAATCGTCGTACCGCCCGCGCAGCGTGGCGGGGAGGATCGGCACCGCTCGGCAGACCGCCGGCATCGGACGCGTGAGGTCGAGACGCGCGGGCGCGTCGCCGTCCTCGTAGAACGGCTCTTCCAGAAACAGCACCGGAGCCTGCTCGCTCAGCCGCGACAGCAACTGCTGCGGCCGTTGCCATACGAAGTCCCAGCGCAGGTGGCTGTGAACGATGATGGAGGGGGCGGGCAGTCCGGCGGCGTCGAGGGCGAGAAGGCTCTTCAGGGGAGTCGCGGTTCGGGTATCGGCTCGAATTGGTGACGCGCGTTACCGGGGCAAAGGTCGTGCCCCCTAGCCCCCCGTCCAGTGGGCGCGTTATCGGCGCTGGATAACGACAAGGGGCACAACGGCTTCCGGCCGTCGTGCCCCTGCGTGCGCCGCCATCCGGCGGATCAGCCCGTGCGCTGCATCCACCCGGCCGCCTGGTGCGCCGCCTGCTCGACGAGCGCCGGGCGCCACTGCTGGATGATCTCCTGGTAGCGGCGACCCACCGGGCGGATGCGCCGGTTCAGGTCGTACAGCCCCACCGGGTGCAGGTCGTTGCGCTCGACGCGCAGCGCGTGCTGCCAGTCGATCTGGTCGGTGAGCGAGTACCAGGTGAACCCGGTGACCGGGATGCCGGCGTCGCGCAGGGCGATGATGTCGCCCCACTGCTCGTCCAGCCAGCCCACGGCCTGCGAGCTCACGCGGTTCGTCTCGCAATGGAAGATGGGCAGCCCGTAACGCTGGTGGTAATGGCTCACCAGGCGGCGGAAGCCGACCGGCGCACGATTGGTGGTGAGGCGCCCGGTGGAGGCCACGCGGTGCTCGCACGTCTGGTAGTAGTCCACGCCGAGCCAGCGCTGTCCCACGGCGCGCCGCTCGCGAAAGAAGCTCAGGTCGTTGGAGCTCACTCCGTGCTCGTTGAGGAAGCGGGCCATGCCCGGATCCAGCTCGTGCCCCGTCGTGAGGTCCACCGACAGGTGCTTCAGCGCGTTCCAGCGCGCCGCATGCGGCTCGGCCGCGCGGCCCGCGGCGTGGAAATGCTCGATCGACTCGCCCTGCACGATGATCGCGTCGGGCCGCTCCTCGAGAATCGCCTCGACGGCCAGCTCGTTCGCCATGCAGAGGTTTCGCATGGCGCGCACGAAGGCCGCGTCGCTCGTCTCGCACTCGTTCCACCAGCCCAGGCGCGCCGAGAAGTTGGCGCAGACGAAGATCTCGTTGACGGGCGTGAAGTGCCGGATCCACGGATAGCGCTTGGCGAACGCCCCGGCGTAGGCGGCGAACAGCGCCGGGAACGCCGGGTCCTGGAACCCGCCGAGCCAGGAGGGTACGCCGAAGTGGCAGAGGTCCGCGATCACCGTGATGCCGAGGTCGCGCAGCCGATGCATCTGCGCGTCCGCGACCTCCCAGTCGTACGTATGCGGCGCGGTGTGCACGCGGTAGTAGGGCGGCCCGTAGCGCAGCGCGTTCAGGCCGAGGTCGCGCACGAGCTCGAAGTCTTCCTCCCATCGTGCGTAGTGCCCGCACTTGTCCATCTGGTCGATGCGGACGCCGCCCGCGATGGTGGGGTAGCTGTTCTCGATGCCCGTGGCAAAGAGGAACGGAGAGGGGACGGGGGACGTCATGAGGCGGAGCGCGGGATCGGCGGAGGGGATCGCATGACGTCGACGGGGCAGGTCGGCATCACGGGTCGCGTGACAGCGCGGTGGTGGAGGTGCTCCACGCTGGCGTCGGCAGGAAGACGATTCGCCGCGACGGAGGGAACACGACGGTGGCCTCTGAAATACCCCGCCGCTCGCGGGGCGGTCCCTGCCGCACGCGCCTGTCGCACAATGTCCCGGTCCGTCACGGCGGGACGGAAGCGGCGATGGCCGGTCCGGAGGACCGGGGAGCGCCAAGCGCCGATGTGATCCATCCGCCGCCGCTGAGGCATGGCGGATGCTCAAGGCAGGTGCCTGCGCCGCGCCCGGCGGCGCACCGGACGAGTCGCCGACCATCCCGAGGATCATGTCACCCTGCCATCATACTCCCCCGCGGCCCGTTCCACGTTCGTCCGTGCCGCCGCACCGGACGCTCCGCTAGCATGGCGACCTCGCAGGAGGCGCTCGCGACGCTGGCCAGGCGCGCGCGCTCCGGACCGCGGCGCGTCGTCACGTACCTCGGCATGTACGGCGTCGCCGCGGTGGCCGCGACGTTCGCGCTCCTCTGGTCGTTCGTCGCGATCGCCGACGAGATGGCCGAAGGCGGGCCGCTGGCGCGCATCGATGCCGCGGTGAACCGGTGGTTCGCGGTGCACGGGAGCGAGAGCGGCGAATCCGTGTTCAAGGTCGTCACGCACTTCGGCTCGCCGCTGCTCGGGGTGTCCATCGTGATCGCCGTGATCTGGCTGGCGCGGCGACGCGAGCGCCTCGAGGCCATCGCGCTGGCGGTTGCGTGCAGCACCGGCGTGCTCCTCGACAACGGGCTCAAGGCGTTCTTCCACCGCGGACGGCCTGGTACAGCGACCGAGTTCATCACGCGGCCCACGTGGAGCTTTCCGAGCGGCCACGCGATGAACTCCATCATCGGCTACGGCTTCCTGGCGGCGCTGCTGCTGGAACGCGCGCGGACACGGGGCCAGCGCATCGCGGTGGTGGCCGGCGCCCTGGCGCTCGTCCTCGTGATCGGCTTCAGCCGGCTCTACCTCGGCGTGCACTACCTGAGCGACGTGCTCGGCGGCTGGCTCGCGGGGGCGGCCTGGATGATTGCCAGCGTGCTGGCCTACCGGTTCGTGCGGCGCGAGTCGGGCGGTGCGCCGGGCTGGCTGGGCGGTGCCGGGGCAGCGGAGCACCGCGAGCCCGGCTGAGGACCGATCCGACAGGCGTGGTATGTGCGAGAGCGTCGTCCCGACGTTCATCCCTCACCGCGACCACATCATGGGCTTCGAGCAGTATCACGAACCGGCGCACGAGCTGTCGAGCGAGACGCGTACCTTCGCCCGCATGATCGCCTCCCTCACCGAGGAGGCGGAGGCGATCGGCTGGTACGAGCAGCGCATCTCGCTGGAGCAGGACCGTCAGGCGAAGGCGATCATGCAGAACGCGCAGAAGGAGGAGATGAAGCACTTCGGCATGGACCTCGAATTCCTCCTGCGCCGGAAGCCGTTGTGGCGCGCGACGCTCGAGGGGATCCTCTTCACGACGGGCGACATCGTGGAGCACGGCGACGAGGCGGAGGAGGCGGCCGGGTAGGAGTCGGGTGCTGCCGACGCGCCTCGAGCTCTCCGGAGACTCAGGCAGGTGAGTGCTCCAGCAGCTCGATCCGGTAGTCATGAACGCGGCACTGCCGACCGGGGCGCCGCGCCGACCGAGGAGTTGCTGCGTGCGACGGGGCCCATGCCGCTCCATCATCAGTGCCTGCCGGGTGGTGATCTGATCGGAGGCTGCTCCTGGCGTCCGGCCGCCCGGAGCGCCTTCGACCCTACTTCTCGAACGGCTTCTCCAGCTCGTCCACGAGATCGAGAATGGGTGTCGCGAGCTTCCCGTAGTCCGCTGGCGTGCGCGCCGCCGCCAGCCGGGCGACCAGTGCGTCCATCCTGGCTGCCGCGGCCGTGCCGCCGTGACTCACCTCGGTCGGCTTGACCGTATCCCACGTCCCTCGCAGGTCGGCCGACACCGTCGATAGCCTGGCCAGATCCTTCCTGGCCGCCCAGATCTCGAGCTCGCGCCCGTAGTAGTCGAGGCGCACGATGTCCGCCGGCATCTTGGGGTGATACGCCTCGGTGAGCTTCGCGCCGATGAACGTCACCCGATTGGCAGCCTCGAGCGCCGCTTCGCGCTGACGTGCGGCGACCGCGCGCCCGAGCGTATCCAGCACGCCCTCCAACTGGGTGCGCTCCGACGACGTCAGCGCGGACGCGGAACGATTGAGCGAGTCGAGGATCGCCGTGGCGCGGGGCCAGTTCGACGCCTTCGCCTGGTCGTAGAGATCCTCCCCGTGCGTCCCCACGTCGGCAACTGCGGTCGGCACACCGACCGCCTGCACGGAATCGGCGGCGCGCTCGGTCAGCTCGGCGTTCGCGGAAGCCTTTGATGTCTGCGGGGCGATGGTGGTGTCGGAGGCGGCGCGGTCATTCGCGCGTCCGCCTGAGGTACCGCAGGCGGCAAGGAGGGTCACGAGGGCGATACGTCCGAGGTGTCGTGTCATGGCTGGACTCTCCGTTGCACGTGAGGTTGTGGCATGAGTCGGGGGCGAGCCTAGCGCACCAGGGGGTGTGCAAGAAACGGGGGGAGATGGGGCGGAAAGTTGCACGGAACCGTCGCGTTGACCGCGAGGCACATGCGTCCGCGTTGCAGCGCCTCCTCGATCGTCCCGAACCCGATGGTCGCGGACGGTAGCTCGACATGCGGCCAGTCCCAGGTATGGTCAAGCCGGCCCAGGACGCGGAACGGCACGCCCGCCGACGTCGGGCGATGCGTCACCCACCGACGGAAGGTGACCCACCGTGCCCGTGTCTTCGCACTGGCGGGGTTGCCATCGCCGATCGCGATGTCCAGGGCACGCCCGTACGAATGGTTCGACGTGAGGGTATGCGTTCGCCCATGCCCCTCCGCCATGAGGAACGCCTCCCGGAGCGGAGAGCGGTAGGTCGCAGTCACCCGCAGGCGAAAACCGGCGGTGCGTGCGTCACGGAGCATCGTCTCTACCTCGCCACGGACGTCGGGGTCGAGGTCCGCGGTTGACGCGCTCGCGGGGTGGGCACCGCCCGTGAACACCGACGGTGCAGTCCGGCGCACACGCCGTTCCGCCTCCTCCCATGATTCCCCGGGCCGTCGTACGGACACGTAGCCCATGCGGTAGCTGTTCACGTAACAGGAGCGGCAGGACTTTCGCTGCGTGTCGTACTTGAGGATGCCCTCCTCGGTGGAGTCGGACACGTAGAGGCGGTGCGGATCCTCGACGCCATATGCCCGGCGCAAGACGTCGGCGTCGTCGGCCGACAGCGACATCGTGGCGTAGTGCGGGATGCCCCGCGCGTCGACCCCTTCGTAGCTCGCTGCGCTCTCGCTGTCGGGCCGTGAGGCATCCGCCGATGCCACGGTCGCGCCCGCCGCGCGGTCGCGATTGGCCACCTGCCTGGCCCCCCGGGTGCTGTTGGCGACCTCGCGCTGCCTGCGACCCCCTTCCGCGCGCCTCGACGAGCACGACAGGCCGCAGACGCAAGCGAGGCTTGCAAGAAGCGCCAGTCGCACGCGCGCGTGCGCTGGACGTTGTGGACCGGGACGGACATCGGCCTGGGACATCGTGTGAACGCGGGACCTCCCCTATACCCGGCGATGGACACATGCCCTGCAGAGATCCTGCCACTTGAACGCCTGAGGCTCACGCCGAGGAATCAGTGACGCCCAGCGCCGAGACGTAGCCACCGGGGCCCAGAGGCCGTCCACCCCCATTCGGATTGGCAAGTCCGGCGCCTTCCTGAGTCTGCGCTCGCCATCGATACCGTCGTCGCATCGGTCGAGCAGACCGTCGGTCGGTGCGCGCCGGAGGCCTCGCAGGATGACGAGTCGAACGCTCAGTCACCCGCCGGGCGTAGCCCGCCCTTCAGGAGCTCGACGACCTCACACGCCGAGTAGGTCGGCCGTCCGCGCGCGAGCAGCGCGATGGATCCCACGTCGTCGCCACTCGTGACGAGGGGGAGCTCATCACCCTCGGTGCGCCGCTGCGGCATGCCGATGTCGGCGGTCAGGCCGTTGCAGAGGCACCGGCGCCCCACCGTGTCGGCCGCCAGTCCTCCCTTCGCCACGTAGGCCTCCACCGGCTCGGCGGCGCACCGGTAGCCGATGCGTCCCTCGGGCGTGCGATAGGCGGCGCGCAGATAGCCGAGGTCGCAGTTGCGCTCGCGTGCGTCGTCCTGGCTCTGTATCCCGTCGACCTCGACCACCTTGAACGGGTACCCGGTGGGCGACGCGCGAGGGTCGGTCCGGATGCGTACGGTCCCTGCCGACGCGGCGGCGATCACGGTGCGCCGGTGCGCGTCATCGAGTCCTGATTCGTTGCAGAAGGCGAACAGGGTGCCCACCTGAATGCCCGCCGCGCCGCTCTCCCGCGCGCGGCGCAGTGCGTCGGCCGAGCCGGTGCCACCCGCCAGCCAGAAGGGGAGTCCCAGCTCGCGCAGCTTCGCGAGGTTCACGACGTCGCGCTCCCCGTAGATCGGCTCACCCGCCTCGGTGAGCCGCAGCTCCCCCCGGGGCGGCGCGTTGTGCCCGCCGGCGGTCGGCCCTTCCACCACGAAGCCGTCGACGCGCCCCGTCGCCTTCTTCGCCAGCGTCGCCGCAAGGGAGTTGGCGGAGACGATGGGAATGAACCGGGGTCGCTTGAGCGGCTCGGACGGCGACCACGATTCGCTGGGATCGAGCGACAGGTACTCGGGCTCCGCTTCCGCGGGACCTTCCAGCTCCATCCGGATGCGGGTGGGCTCGTGCCGCGCGAGCGTGTCGAGCGCGCCGGGGATCTCGCGCGGAATGCCCGCGCCCATGAGGACGTAGTCCACGCCCGCCAGCATCGCACCGTAGAGCGACGCGAGGTTCGGGAGCTGCACCTTGGTGAGCAGGTTGAGGCCCACCTCGCCGTCGTGTCCCTCGCGGGCGAGCCACACCTCGACGAAGTTGGCGAGCATCGTGATCTCCTGCCGCTCCCGGGACATCCGCTGCCGATGCATGGGCAGCAGCTTGTACGGTTGGGTCGGGGGCAGACCGCCCTCGACGAAGAACCGCTCGAGCACCCGCGCGCTCACCCCCGCAATCGGAAAGTGCGCCATCGCTCGGCGCACGTGGCCGTCATGGTCTCCCTGCTGCAGGCGGCGTACGAGCACCGTGTCGATGGCGGTGCCGGAGACGACCCCCAGCTCCCCGAGCCGCGAGACGGCGCGCGCCAGCTTCCATCCGGAGACCCCGATGCCCATCCCGCCCTGGATGATCGAGGGCAGTCGTGCAGCGCGTGCTGATGCTTCGCTGGAATCCATTGCAAGGTGGGTTGAGGGGCTCGCGATTCCGGCGACGCACCGCCGGAACGATGCCCGGCCGCCACGACGTGCTCGGAGGCCGGATGTCGCCTGACGGACGATCATCGCCGCGCGCGACCGGCGCCGTCGGGAGAAGCACGCGCTCAGGCCGGCGATCTCCTGACTTGCTCGTGACCGCTCCAATCCAGGGCACGACGAGGATCTCGCCGACGCGCCAGCAGGACCGCCCCTCGCACCCGCACGAGTCGCGGCTGAATCCGTTCACCAGCACGAGCCCGACGACCCGGCCTCGTAGCGGGCGAACGGGTTGGTGTTCGAAGACATCACCCATCACGACGAGCCGCAGGGTTCATCGCTCGTACATACACGAAGCCCCGCCAAGTCAGTGACTTGGCGGGGCTTTCATGCGCTCTCGTTTCAAGTAGCAGGGGCGGGACTCGAACCCGCGACCCCGGCATTATGAGTGCCGTGCTCTAACCAGCTGAGCTACCCTGCCCCGGTACACTTCCCGACGTCGCACCAAGCCGACCGCCCGGGAAGGCGAGCCTTGCAATATATCCGCGCCGACCGGCAAAGACAATTCCGCACCCGCCCGCCCGGCATGATCCCCAACGCACGAACGGCCGGCCCCGAGGGACCGACCGTTCGTTCATAGCGGGGGCGGGATTTGAACCCGCGACCTTCGGGTTATGAGCCCGACGAGCTACCAGGCTGCTCCACCCCGCGTCAGTGAGTTAAAAAGTAATCCGCGCACCGGACGTGTCAAGCACCCGCGCCACGGTGCACGCGCGAACCCGCGCTGCTACGAGCACGGGGCGCGATGCAGGCGGATGCCGCCGCCGCCGCAGGCGGCCCCAGCAAGGATTCCGTGGCTGGGGCCGACCGTGCAGGGGACGCCATGCCCCGACACTAGGTCGCGTTGGTGACAGGCCGGTGAGAGTGGCGTCCCGGCAGTTCCTAATCCCTAATCCCTAATCCCTCTCACGGCCCCCGCTTCACCGAATCCTCGCCCGGCTCCGCGAACCGGTACAGCAGCTCCTTCTCGCCGCGCACGAGACCGAACTCCTCGCGCGCGATTCGCTCCTGGAGCGCCGGATCGGTGTCCAGCCGCCGCTTGTAGCGCTTCAGCGAATCCACCACGCGCTGGAGCGAGTCGATCGCGGAGACGAGCGTGGCGCGACGCGCGCGCTGGCGCAGCAGGTCGCGCGTGCCGTACTCGCCCCCCTGCACCGCGAACACCACCGCCCCAAGCACCCCCGCCGCGATGAGCAGCCGCTTCGCCGCCGACGCGCCGCTCCGGCCCACGCCCGACGACGACTTCCGCGCACCAGCCATCAGAGACCGTAGATGGCGCCGCCCGGATACTCGGCCGCACCACCGAGCTGCTGCTCGATGCGCAGCAGCTGGTTGTACTTCGCGATGCGATCCGTGCGCGACGCCGAGCCGGTCTTGATCTGGCCGGCACCGGTGCCGACCGCGAGGTCGGCGATGAAGGTGTCCTCCGTCTCGCCCGAGCGGTGCGAGATGACGGAGAGATATCCCGCGGCCCGCGCCATCTCGATGCTCTCGAGCGTCTCGGTGAGCGTGCCGATCTGGTTCACCTTGATGAGGATCGAGTTCGCGATCCCCTCCTCGATGCCGCGCGCGAGACGCTCGGTGTTCGTCACGAACAGGTCGTCGCCCACGAGCTGGCACCGGTCGCCGATGCTCTCGGTCAGCAGCTTCCAGCCCGCCCAGTCGTCCTCGCTCAGCCCATCCTCGATGGACACGATGGGATACTCCTCGATCCACTTCGCGTAGAGCTCCACCATGCCGGCGGCGTCGCGCGTGCCGGCCCCGCTCTTCTTGAAGGTGTACTTGCCACCCTTGTGCAGCTCGCTCGCCGCGCAGTCGAGCGCGAGCGCGACGTCCTGACCTGGCGTGTACCCCGCGGCCTCGATGGCCTCCAGCACGAGGCGGATGGCCTCCTCGTCGCTCTTGAGGTCGGGCGCGAACCCGCCCTCGTCGCCGACGCCGGTGCTGAGCTTCCGCTTCACGAGCACCTTCTTGAGCGCGTGGAACACCTCGGTGCCCATGCGCAGCCCGTCGCCGAAGCTCTCGGCGCCCACGGGGATGATCATGTATTCCTGGAAGTCCACGGTGTTCGTCGCATGCGCGCCGCCGTTCAGGATGTTCATCATCGGCACGGGCATCACGCGCGCGAGCGGTCCGCCGAGGTAGCGCCAGAGCGGCATCCCGACTTCCTGCGCCGCGGCGCGCGCGGTGGCCATGCTCACGGCGAGGATGGCGTTCGCGCCGAGGTTCGCCTTGTTCGGCGTGCCGTCCATGTCGATGAGCGCGGCGTCGATGCCCATCTGGTCCATCGCATCGGCGCCGGCGAGGGCGGGGGCGATGGTCTCCTCGATGTTCTGCACGGCGCGCAGCACGCCCTTGCCGCCGTAGCGCGCGTCGTCGCCGTCGCGCAGCTCGATCGCCTCGTGCTCACCGGTGCTGGCGCCGCTCGGCACCGCCGCGCGCCCCATCACGCCGCTCATGAGGATGACGTCGGCTTCGACGGTGGGATTGCCGCGGCTGTCGAGGATCTCGCGGGCCTGGATGTCGGCGATGATGGCGGGCATGGGGAAGATTGTCGTAGTGGGAGAATGGTCATGACGCCAACGAGTAACGAGTAACGAGTAGACAAACCCGCTCGCCCCGCCGGCACCACGTGGAGTCAATGCTACTCGTTACTCGTTACTCTGTACTCTGTACTATGCACTCTGTACTCGTTACTCGTTACTCTTTACTATGTACTTTACTCGTTACTCGTTACTCGTTTCTCGTTACTCGTTACTCGTTACTCTGTAC
>JAQBPZ010000341.1 GCA_028287225.1 Gemmatimonadota bacterium | reverse complement strand
CGTCGCGCCGCTCGGGGATCGCGGGCGCCCTGCTGCGCGAGGCGTACGGCCAGCTCGAGCGCGTCGGCGCCATCAGCACCGAGGACGCCGACCGTCTCGTCTCGCTCGGCGTGCCGGCGCGGCGCATCACCATCACGGGGGACACCCGCTACGACCAGGTGTGGGCGCGCACGCGGCACATCGAGCGGGCGGCCGCGCTGCTCGCGCCGCTGCGCGGCCCGCGGCCGACCCTCGTCGCCGGATCCACCTGGCCGGCCGACGAAGCGGCCCTCCTGCCCGCGTGGCACGCCGTGGCCGCACGGCATCGGGACATCCGCCTCGTGATCGCCCCGCACGAGCCCACCACGGCGCATCTCGCGCCCATCATCGACTGGGCCGCGTCGTCCGGGCTGCGCCTCGCGCGCCTCGGCAGCGCAAACGCCATCACCGCCGATGTCGTCCTGGTGGACCGCGTGGGGGTGCTGGGCGACCTCTACGACGTGGCGCAGCTCGCGTTCGTGGGCGGTGGCTTCCACGCGGCGGGACTGCATTCGGTGCTGGAGCCCGCGGCCTTCGGGACACCGGTGTTGTTCGGGCCGCACCACGAGGCGAGCCGCGACGCGCGACTCCTGCTGGACGCCGACGCCGCGCTCACGATTCCCGATGGCGCCGCGCTCGCGAGCACGCTGGAGAGCTGGGCCCGCGGCGACGTCCAGTGGCGCACCGCGGGCAGCAACGCGCGCCGCGTGGTCCACTCCGGCCTCGGCGCCGCGGAACGCTCGTACGCGCTGGTGGCGGAGCTGCTGCGCTGACCCTCCGAACGGCGTTTGCAGTTGGCGGTGAGCAGTGAGCGGTCAGGCTTCGGGACGCTTCTACCGCTCACCGCTCACCGCCAACTGCAAACGCCCTTGCCCTTGGCAGTGAGCGGTCAGACCTCGGGACCCTTCTACCGCCAACCGCTCACCGCAAACCGCTAACGCCGTTCAGGCCTCACGGCTTCATCGTGAGCTGGGGCTGCTCGTGCTTGATCGGGGACGATGCCGACTGCGGCCGGTGCAGGTAGAAGCCCTGCACCAGGTGCACGCCGAGCTCCTGCACCATCGCGAACTCCTCGGCGCGCTCCACGCCCTCGGCGATCACCATCGCGCCGTGGTCGTTGGCGAACTTCACCATCGTCTGCACGAGGTTCTGCTTGATGAAGTTCGTGTCGATCGCGTTGATGAGGGAGATGTCGAGCTTGATGAAGTCCGGCTCCAGGTTCGCGATGGAGCCCAGGCCGGCGTACCCGCTGCCCGCGTCGTCCACCGCGAAGCGGTAGCCCATCTCGCGGAACGCCTTGAGGCGCTCGCGGAACTTCGGGTAGTCCTTGATGGCCGTGCGCTCCGTGATCTCGATGACGACGCGCGACGGTTCCGTGACCTCCTGCTCCGTGAACGCCGGATCCGCGAAGTCGTGCGGGTCCACGTTGAGGAAGAGGAGCTGACCCGGCTCCAGCCGCTGCGCCATCCCCTCGAGCGCGCGCGCGCGGCAGAGGCGGCTCAGCTCCCAGATCAGGTCGGCCTCGGCCGCCACGTCGAACATCACCTCCGGGCTCCGCAGCGTGCGCGCGACGCCGCGGGCCAGCGCCTCGTAGCCGAAGATCTCGCGCGTGGAGGCGACGACGATCGGGTGGTAGTCCACGTAGACCGCGCGGTCGCGCAGCGCCGTCTTGAGGTCGTTCACGCGGCGGGCGCGCTCGCGCTCCTCCACGGACCGCGAGGAGTTCTGCGCCTCGCGGATGCCGCGGTAGATCAGGCGCTCCAGGCGGATCTTGGGATTGTAGTACAGGTGCGCACGGCCCACGTAGATGTCGAACAGCGCGGCGATGTCCTCGCCGTGCGCCGCCTCGATCGTAGCCCCCACCGAGGTCTGGAGCCGCGCCACCATCTCGGTGATCTCGCCCTCCGTGGCCGCCGCGACGCCCGACTGCGGCACGTGGAAGAAGATGAAGTCGTCGTCGTTCGTGAAGCTCACCATGACGCGCGACTCGCCCATCTCGTCGTCGTCGAGGAACGCCTTCACCGCGCTGGCGGTCGTCTCGAGCACGGCGTCGAGCTTTTCCCACCCATAAATTTCCTCCACCTTCGAGTAGCGCACGAAGTTGAAGTAGAGCACCACCAGCTCGCCGCGCTCCTTGAAGATCTGCCGCGACCGCTCGATCGCGACGGGCAGCGTCGGCAGCCCGGTGAGGGAGTCGTGCAGCATGTGCTCGTACTCCACCCGGTCCACGCGCTGCATCGCCTCGGCGCTCAGCATCGCACCGCGGGCGACGGCCGACCAGGTGCGCGCGGCGATCTCCTCCGCGGTGGCAGGCAGGTGGAACCACTCCTCGGCGTTCAGCTCCACCGCGCGGCGCCGGGCGGCCTCGTCGGCGCACCCCACGAGCACGGGCACCCCGCGCGCATGGGCCTGCTCGATGCCCGATCGCAGCAGCGAGGGATCGGCCGTGGTCAGCAGCACGGCGCGCACCCCGGGCTCGGCGAGCGCGGCCGAGAGCTCCACGATGGGCCTGGCGTCCACGCGCCAGCCGTCCAGGAGGGTGACCGCCTCGCGGATCTCCGGGACGTCCGAATCGCTGATCAGCAGGGAGTCGCTCACGCGTGCCGCAGGGCTGCGGCGGGCCGCGTCAGCGGGTCAGGACGCGGCGCGCAACTGTTCGAGGTTGCGCTGCACGGTCTTGGCGAGGGTCGGCAGGTCAAAAGGCTTCTCCACGTAATCGTCGGCGCCGAGCTGCAACGCCTCACGTTTGTCGTCCCAGGCATCGAGCGCCGTGACCATGATGATCCGGACGCTGCGGCCAAGGGTCGGGTGCTGCTTCATGATGCGGCACACTTCCCAGCCGTCGCGGCCGGGCATCATCACGTCCAGCAGGACGAGCGACGGCTTCACCTGGTCGAACAGGGCCAACGCCTCGTCACCGTCATGGGCGACCGAGATCGGATAGCCGCGGATCTCCAGGTACTGCCGGATGATCTCGGCATTGTCGTGATTGTCGTCCACCACCAGGATCGGTGGGAGCACAGCATCACCAGTCTGCACCGAATACTCTCCCGCGTCCACTGCCCGAAGCGCCCCCGGCGGGGGTGCGTGCCGGAATGAAAGGCAAGTCGGGGGCCAGTTTGGCGTGCTCCCTGCGCGAATCCACTCGCTCCGGGCTCGCCGGCCCACTATGATTGGCGCGGTCAGGTCCATCCCGACCGCCGGGGCACGTGCCAGACTCGTTCACTCCTTCCACGGAACCAGATGCGGCCTGTCCTGCAGTTGTGCGTCGCCCTGCTGACGACGGCTGGCTGTGCCTCGGCGGGCGGCCCCGTCGCGGAAGCGGTGGGCACCCGGGGTGATTCCCGGTCGATCACCCCGGCCGACCTGGCTGGCGCGACCCAGATGAGCCTGCTCGACTTCGTCGTGGCCGAACGGCCAAACTGGCTCCGCGGGCCGGATGCTCGGCCCCTGCCGGTAAGCGTCTACGTGAATGACAGCAGGATCGGCGGCGCGCAGGCACTGCGGGACATCACCCTCTCGCAGGTCGCCAGCGCCCGCTTCTACGACGTCGCGGCCGCGCAGGCCCGGTACAACGCCCGGGTGAACGGCCCCGTCATCGCCGTGACCATGAAGTAGCTCCCCACCTGCACGGACGGGGCGGACTTCCAGTGGAAGTCCGCCCCGTCCGTACATCAGCTGGCGCCGATCAGAGCGGCGGCTTGGGAATCAGGTCCACGAAGAACACGATGCCCGGTGTCTGGAAGGCGGCCGACTGCGGCGCGCCCGTACCGGCAACCGACCGCGGGAACAGGTACGCCGAGAGCCCGCTGCCGGGACCCTTGGCGCCGGCCGTGACACCGCCGATCGCGGTGGCGTCCGTGCCATCCGGCGCGTTCGCCGCCCACACGGTCGCCGTGCTGCTCGCGGCGGTCGTCTGGATCGCGAACGAGCCGGGGGGCCGCATCACGTACGGCGAGGCCGAAAGCGGCCCAACGGCGCTGAAGTCCGGGGTCGCCGGCAGGGCGCTGGTCGTCGTGGCGGTGATGTAGCCGTTCGCCGACGCCGGCGTCTGCGTGGAGTTGCTGGCGTTCACGAGCCGCACCGCGACCTGCGTCGGCGTTGGTGTCGGGTTGTCGCTGATCGTCACGAAGCTGACCTTGCCGCCGGCGGCACGGCTGCCGACGAGCATCAGGGTGACGTTCTTGTTGGCCTCGATCGTGATCGTGGTGTCGAGCAGGATCTGCGAGGCGATGGTGATGCTGGAGTCGCTCGGGAAGACGCGGATGTGGCGCGGCTTCGCCTCGGTCGCCCAGTGGATGGTGCCGGCGCGGAAGGCCAGGCCGCAGCAGGCCGCGCCGCCCGAGACGGAGCTGGCCGACCACTCCACCTGGTCCACCATCCGGATGTCGACGGGGCCGCCATCGGCCACCGCATTGATGAAGCGCACGCCGCCGAGGGGCGGCCGGGCGTTGACGGACACACCGTTCTCATGGCACGCCGCCATCGCGAGCATCGCGATGGGCAGCAGATGAACAAGTCGCATCGAGGAGTTCCTGAAAAACGTGAGTTGTGAAGGCAGGCCCGTCATCCGTCAGCTTTCGCCGCCGGGTGGCGGGATGGGCGTCTTCTCAGCGCCGCCCAGCCCGAGAAATTGCGTTGTGGCAAACACCACTACGAGCGCCGCCGCGATGCCGGCGCTCAGCAGGGACGTCCGCGAGCGGGAGAACTCCCGCAGCTGCGCACGCGAGACCAGCTGCGCCGGCACGGTGAACGGCTCGCCGGACCACTTGTTGGTCCGTCCATCCAGGTACGACACCGACGAGATGTTGATCACGTACGCCGTGTCGTTCTGCGATTGCACGACCCCTTCGATGCGTGCCGCCGATGCACCGATGCGCTCGCCGAACTGCACGCGCGCAACGTCGGTGAGGTCGAGCAGCACCGTGGCGCCCGGTGCGGGCGCCGTCGTCACCGGCCGGGTCGTGTAGCACCCGGCCAGCGGACCGACGAGCGCAAGCACCAGCAGCGACCCACCGCGCCGTGACACGCGAAGCCCTGCGAACTGCGGCCCCGAGGCGCGGTGCGTCACCGGTCGCATCTCAGCGGTTGCCGATGCCGAAGCCATACGTGTTGCCCACCGCCTGCCAGATCGGGTCGCCCACCTTGCCGTTGTAGAACGGCTCCTGGCGCGCGTCCATCTCCTGGTAGGGCACGGGGTACATCAGTGGCGAGCCCGCCGGGAGGTCGTTCCAGCCGCGCGAGTCGAAGAACCACTGCGACCAGCCGGTGAACTGCGTCTCCATGCGCTTCTCCCACTTCATGCCCTCGAAGAGCGTGCCGCACTCGAGCGTGCCGCCCGGTCCGGTCGGCGTGCGCGGAACGCAGGACGTTGCGCTGCCGCCGGGCTGCGCCGGAGCACGCGAAGCCGCATCCGGGTACGGAGGCAGGGTGTTCCGGACGCGCGTGCGGTTGATGAGCGGCACCGCCTCCGACGCACGGCCGAGCGCGATGAGCGCCTCGGCGCGAAGCATGTCGATCTCGGTCTGCGACATCCAGACCCACGACCCGACGCTGCCCCCCTGGCGATAGCTCGTGAAGCGCGCGTGATCGTAGAAGGACGTGTAGCTGTCAGGCGTATCCTCGCCCGGCGTCCGTGCGCGGAAGTAGATGCTCGGCAGGCTCGCGGCCAGCGCCGGGGAGCTGGCGATCTGCGCCGTGCGCGTCGCTCCCTTGGGGAAGCGGGCGTCGGGCGTGCTGATGAGGAACGCGGCGCGTGCCCCGCGCTCGGTCGCCACCCAGGTCGCGTAGCCGCTGGTGGTGTCCGCCATGCCGATGATCGCGGGCGTCATGCCGCTCCACCCGGTGGACACTGCCATCTGGTTGAGCCACGACGCCGTCCAGCCGACGGTCGCGGACAGCTCCAGGACCCAGTCCGACTTGATACCCGCTGCGGCATCCGCCTCGACCGCCGCCCAGTTCACCGCGGCGCGCTCGGCGGGATTCCGCGCGTTGCCGGCGCGGAAGCGCGCCTTCATCGAGCGCATCATCGCCAGGTACTCGTCCAGGCTCGTGAGGCTCGTCGTGCGCATCCAGTCGATCGGCAGGTAGCCGGACACGTTGCCGCGCGCGGCACGCTCACGCGTGGCGATCGCGATGGCGCTGTCGAGCTGCAGCAGCGCCACGGCCATCGCTTCCTTGTAGCCCGTGAGGGGCGGGATCTCGGTCGACGTCAGCTGCGGCGTGACGACGGCGATGGAATCGTACATCATCGCCCCCTCGCCGTTCGCCATGCCCATCGAGAAGTAGCCGAAGGAGCGCGCGCGCTGGTCCTGCAGCGCGGTGCCGATGCTCGCACCGTTCTTCAGCTGCACCTCGAATGCGCCGATCGCGTTGGAGATCAGGCGACCGCGCAGGAACAGCTGCTGGAAGTCGCGGAAGTTCTCCGCCTGCGTCGGGTTGCCGCGTGTGTTGTCGATCACGCTGCGCGGGATGGACCCGCGCTGCGCCAGGCCGAAGTTGGCGACGGAGCCGTAGCTCTCCAGCGCCGTGGCCTGCGCCGCCGCCCAGATGTTGGTGGTCGACCCGTGGGTCGCCCCGAAGGTCTGGAGGAAGCCGTTCTTGAGGACGTTCTCCACGCCGTCGGGCGTGGCGAACGCGCGGCCCACGTCCGGCTGATTCGTATTCTTGACGGACAGCAGCGTGTCTGAATTGCAAGCGGACAGTGCAGCCAGCGATGCTGTTGCGGCTGTAGCCACCCAGAGGTGTCTCAGTTTCATCGAATGCCCCGAAAGGTGTTGGCCGTGGTGCCGCCGACGACGCGGCGGCACCCGGCAATGCGTTTGGTGGAGTAGGGCGCGAGGAGCGCGCGACCTAGAACGTGGTCGACACCTGGAAGGTGAAGGTGCGCAGGTTCGGGAAGCTGAAGTAGTCGACGCCGTTGAGCGCGCCGTTGTTCAGCTGGCTGCCCGTGGTGCCCGAGCCCGAGCGCCCGACTTCCGGGTCGTAGCCGCGGTACTTGGTCCAGGTGTGGAGGTTGCGCCCCACCAGGCCGAGCGTCCAGTTCCCCTGCCCGCCGACCGCGCCGAAGTTGTAGGTCACCGACGCCTCACGGAGCTTCACGTAGCTCGCATCCTCAACCGACTCGTTGGTCGGCCCGAGCACGTTGTACAATCCACCCACCCCGGAGCTGGCCCCGATGTCGGCCGGACCCGCGCGGTAGTAGTAGCCGATCGGCTTCGCGTCCTCGACGCTCTTGCCACCCTGGTCCACCGTGCCCGCCATCAGGTCGCCGAGCGCCCAGTGGTAGCCTTCGTTCCAGACCTTGCGGCCGAACGCGCCGTCCAGCAGGCCGTACGCCGTGAACTTGCCGAGGCTGAAGTTGCTCGACCAGCCGGCATGGAAGTCCGGCGACGAGTTGCCGAGCGCCACCTGCACCGGAGCGTTCAGCGAATCGCGCAGGCGGATCGGCATCCCCCACACGGTGCGATTCTGCGTGCCGCCCCAGGGCGCGTCCTTCGGGTTCAGCGAGGCGTTCCACAGGTTGTTCGTGATGCCCTGCGTCGGCAGATAGCCGCCGGTCCACACGATGAAGCCCTGGCTGTTCGTCTGGAACTGCGAGCCCGGACCACCGCACTGCGAGGCGAAGTTGCCGGGCAGCTGGCTGCAGTTCGTGACGTACGCGCCGCCGTAGATCGTGCCGAGGCGCTCGCCCGGACGGACGAAGTACATCGACTCCGAGCCCTGCACGCCGCCGGTGGTGTTGTACGGCGGGGCGTTCAGCTCGGTGATGATCGCGCGGTTGCGGTCATAGATGAAGCGGGTGCTCCACTTCATGTTCTGCCGCGAGATGAGCGGGATGTCGAGCGACGCTTCGTACGTCTTGTTCTCGAGCACGCCCGCGTTCTGGTACTGGTTCGGGAACCCCGACGCCGCCGGCGCCGGCACCAGCAGGATCTGGTTGTTCGCGAGCGAGTGCGCGTAGGTCAGGTTGATGCCGTACTTGTGGAACAGCTCGATGTCCGTGCCGAGCTCGGTCTCCGTGAGCACTTCCGGCAGCAGGTTGACGTTGCCGAGCGTGTTCGGGCTGATGGCGCCCGTGGTCCGGGAGATCGAGAAGGTCTCGTACTGCGCCACCGTGCTGGGGCGCACGCCCGCCTTGCCCCACGCCGCGCGGAACTTCAGCAGGCTGAAGGCATCCGCCGCCGGGAACCAGGGCTCGCTCGACGCGATCCAGGCGCCCGCGACGCGCGGGAAGGTGGCCCAGCGATTGTTGGAACCGAACAGCGAGCTGCCTTCGCGACGGATGTTCAGGTCCAGGATGTAGCGATCCAGCAGCTCGAACGTGCCGCCGGCGCGATACGACAGCGAGTTGACCTCGCTGGTGCCCGACTGGATGTCCTTGTTGACGCTCGCCGAGTTCAGCGTGAACAGGCCGGGCACGGCGAGGTTCTCACCGTAGCCGTAGGCGAAGTTCGTCTTCTGCGCGTCGTAGAGCACCTGCGCGGTGAACGTCGACGTCAGGTTCTTCATCAGCGTGGGGCGCGCGGCGGCGCCGGCGCTGGTGTTGTACGAGCGGTCGTCGCCCGACCGCGCCGAGATGCTGCCCACCGCCGCCGCCGGGTTCACCGTCGTCGTGCGGAAGCCGCGATCGTTGAGGAGGGTGTAGTTGCCCCCGCTCCGGTCATACGCGAAGTCGGCGTTGAAATCGAGCCAGTCGAGCGCCGCGTACCGGCCCTGGACGCTGCCGAGGAAGCGCGTGCTCGAGTTCCGGTCGACGTTCTGCTCGAGGTTGTAGTACGGATTCTCGTTCTGGCTGCCCTGCGAGAGCGGGTTGGACCGGATGTAGAGGCGGCCCTGCGAGTCACGCGTCTGCTGGTTCACGAAGGCCGGGGACCGCGACAGGCGGAAGAACGCCGTGCCGTTGTCGCCGCCCTGCTGGTTCACGCCGTCTTCGCGCGCCGACGAATAGTACGTCGTGCCGGTGAAGCTCAGCTTCGACCCGATCAGCTGGTCCAGGTTGAGGCGCGCCGAGCCGCGCTCGTATCCCTTGAGGAAGGCGAAGGCGCCCGCCTGCTTGGCGTAGCCCGCGCTGGCGTAGTAGCCGGTGCTGCCGGTCTTGCCGCGCAGGTCCACGTTCGTGTTCTGCCACGTGTCCGTCTTCGTCGCCTGCTCGACCTGGTTGTAGGTCTCCGGGAACGTGTTCGCCTGGAACATGTTCAGGGCGCGATAGCGCAGCGGGTTGTTCGCGATGCCGAAGTCGTGCAGGAACGACTGCGGCGCGAGTGCCGCGGTGCTCGACACGTCGTTGACGCGGCGGCGCTCAGCGTTCATGTCGATGTAGCGCGCGCAGGGCGAGCCGCCCTGGGCCGATGCGGCGCAGAAGTACTGCCCGCTGGGATCGAAGGGCAGCGCGGTCTGCGTCGCGAGCGCGAACTGGTGCGGGATGTCGTTGCGCCCGACTTCCGAGCGCACGCCCACGTGCACGCCTTCCGAGGAGGTCCGGCCGGTCTTGGTGGTGATGTTGATGACGCCGCCACCGGCGCGTGCGCCGTACAGCGACGCCGCGGCGGCACCCTTCACGACCTCGACGTTCTCGATGTCGTTCGGGTTGATGTCCGGCGTGCCGCTCTGCAGCAGGATGCCGTCGACGATGTACAGCGGGCCCTGATCGCGCCCCTGTGCATTGATCGACGTGGGTCCGCGCAGCACGACCGACGGGGCCGCGCCGGGGCGGCCCGAGTTCGACGTGATGTTCGCGCCGGCGACCTTGCCCTGCAGCTGCTGCACGGCGTTGGCGCCGATGACCGGCATCTGCGAGCTGTCGATGTGCGAGACCGCGAACGGCACGTTGCGCGCGGCCGTGCCGGCGGCGACGCCCGTGACGACCACTTCATCGAGGCGGTTGACGTCTTCGTTCAGCGTGAAATCGGCCGTCTGGCTGCCCGCGGTGATGCGGATGGGGCGCGAGAGCGGCTTGTAGCCGATGGAGCGAACGCGGAGCGTCGCGGCCTGGCCGCTGACGCGCTGCGAGGGGATCGTGATGATGTACTGGCCCGCGGCGTTCGTGCCGACCGAGACGTTCATCTCGCTGATGAACACGTTGGTGCCCTGCACGGGCGTGCCGGCCGCGGTGCGCACGCGCCCCGTGATCACGGCACTCTGCCCCTGGGCAAACGCGGCCGAGCTGCCGAAGCCGAGGGCGGCCACCGCGACGAGCCACGCCGCCCGACGGGAAGGTGGGTAAAGAGTCATCATGAAACCCCGCGAAAGTTGTGGATCCCGTTCAGGCGGCCGGCACTGGTCTTCAGTGCCGGCAGCCTTGCCCATGAAGGCGCTGCGACGACGAACATTCCTGCGCTCCTGCGTGCGACGTGAGGGGTGCTTCGGTGGGGAACGCGCTCCGGGCGGAGCACGGTGACACGTGGTACGGCAAGGGAACGACGTGGACGGGAGCCACGCGGGAGATCGGGTGGGATGCCTCAGCGGCGAAACTCGAGACCGGACGAGGCCGTGCGTGGGACTGCGGACCTGCCCTCAAAAAGAATCGTCACTTTTTGGGTGCGGCAGGTGTCCAAGGGACAGCGAGGAGGATGAAACGGGCGCTGGCGGGCGGTTGGACCATCCGCCCGCCAGCGTCGGCGGGAGCCTGCCCGGCAGTGTCGCCGGACCCGATGAACGGAACGAGCGACGCGACGCGTCCCGCACTGGCGTGCGACGCGTCGCGCCGGCATCCCGCCGAGCGTTGGTGCGCCAATACTGCGGCAGGCGCCGGCAGCCCGCAAGGGCGGCCGAAATCTGCCCCCCCCCCGCGCCGGGCTAGCGCGCCGGCGACTCCGGCTCGAAGTCGAACGTCTGCCGCACCAGCTGCCGGACCCGCCGCCCGCGTCGCACGGCGGGACGAAACTGCGCGCTCACGAGGGCGCCGGCCACCGCCGCGCTGAAGAACCGGTCCGTGGAGGACACGATCCCCACGCGCGCCGGCTCGACGCGCCCCAGCGTGTCCACCACGAACTCCGCCGACACGCTCCCGCGGACCCCCGCCGCCTGCAGGGATGGCGGATACGGCACCCGCCACCCCTCCGGCCCGACCCGCGCCGCCGCGGTGTCCACCTGCTCGCTCGTGAAGACGCCGAACGACGCGATCAGCGCCTCCAGCTCCTCGGTGGACACGCTGCGCGGGGCGCGCGGGGGCTCCGTATCGGGGCCGCGCGACCAGAGGAGGATGGTGCCGCAGTCCGACTGCCCGCGCGCGGCCGTGAAATGCGCGGGCGCATTGCTGCCCAGGTACAGCTCGATCCCCTCCAGCGTGGTCGGCGCGAAGCTGTCGAGGTCCACGTCGCCGGAGCTCATCGGCGCGCCGTCGAGCCAGACGAGCGGTCGGCAGTCCCGCCCGCGCATGCGGATGCTCTGCGCGCCGGGCCGCCCGCGCGTCACGCGCACGCCGGGCGACCGCTGCAGCATGTCGGTGAGCTGCGGCGGCCGCTCGCGGTCGAGGTCCGCGCGGGTGATGAACACGCCCTGCGTCCGCTTCGACAGCCGCTCGTAATATCCCGCCAGCCGTCCCGTGAAGCGCGCATGCTCGGCACGGATCACGAGCGGCGCCAGCGTGAACGGGATGGACGCGATCACGATCTGCAGCGCGGCGGCACCGCCGCCCACCTCGAGCGACGCGGGGCGGAAGCCCAGGCGGCGGACCTCCAGCGTGGACAGGCCCCCCTCCGCCGCGCGCAGCTGGAATGCGCCGTCCTCCCCGGTGCGCATGCGGGCGGTGGTGCCCGCCACCCGCACCTCCGCGCCGCTCACCGCCGCACCGCTCGCGGAATCGCGCACCACCCCCGCCACGGTCGCCTGCGCGCCGGCGTCGCG
>JAQBPZ010000270.1 GCA_028287225.1 Gemmatimonadota bacterium | reverse complement strand
CTCGAGCGTGCCGCGCTCCAGGCGGGCCGCCGGGCGATCGGCGACAGCTCGGACGCGGGACCGCGCCTCACGGTGATGCAGTCCGCCGAGGACGATGCGCGCGAGGTGATGGTCCACGTGAACCGCGCGCGCGAACTCTCGCGCACCGGGGAGCTCGGTGGTGCGGGGCTGGAGCTGCGCACCGCGTACGAGGAATACCGGATCTTCCTCACGGAGCACGCGGCCGCCCCGCAGGTGGAGACGCTGCGCCGCGACCTGCAGGCCGCGATGGACGGCGCGCTCGCCGCGTGCAATGCGGCGCGCGAGGCGGACGTCGCCGGTGGCGGCAAGGGATTCCGGTGCGAGCACCCGGCCAAGACCGGCATCCTCGTGGTGTACGACACTGCACCCGCCGCGGTGCGCGTCTCGCCGTGAGGTCGAGCAGGGATTAGGAATTAGGAAGAGCGAGACGTTCCGTCCCGTATCCCTTATCCCTGCTGCCCCTCTCGGGTCCGCGCGCGCGCGACGGCCGCCAGCCATCCCTGGTGCAGCCGGTCGACATCGGCCGGGTCGGCGGCCGGCGTGAAGGTGCGCTCCACGCGGCGGACCGCCGGACTGCCAAGCCGCGGATAGACGCCCGCCTCCATGCCGGCGAGCCGCGCGGCGCCCCAGGCCGTGGTCTCGAGCACGGCTGGGCGCTCCACCGGAAGGCGAAGCTGGTCGGCGACCGCCTGCATCAGCCAGTCGTTCGCCGCCATGCCGCCATCCACGCGCAGCGTGCTGAGCGGCACGCCGTCTTCCGCGAAGGCCCGCGCCAGGTCGCGCGTCTGCAGCGCCACGGATTCGAGCGCGGCCCGCACGATCTCCGCGCGTCCGGTGTCGCGCGTGAGGCCGGTGATGGCGCCGCGCGCCCCCGGATCCCACCATGGCGCGCCCAGTCCGGTGAAGGCCGGCACCAGGTAGACGCCATGCGAGCTGCCGATGCTCGCGGCGATCGTCGCCGTCTCCTCCGCGGTGGCGATGAGGCCGAGGCGATCGCGCAGCCACTGCACCACGGTGCCCGCGTTGAAGATGCTGCCCTCCAGGGCGTACGTCGCGCGGCCGTTCAGCTGCAGGGCCACCGTCGCGAGCAGGCGGTGGCGCGAGACGCGCGGCGCATCGCCGGTGTGCGCGAGCACGAAGCATCCGGTGCCATACGTGGCCTTGCCCTGGCCGGCCGCCACGCAGTCCTGCCCCACCGCCGCGGCCTGCTGGTCGCCGATGGCGGAGCGGATGGGGATGGAGGCGCCGAACAGCGCCGGGCTGGCAACGCCGAAGTCGCCCGCGCTGTCGCGCACCTCGGGGAGCATCCGGCGCGGCACGCGGAAGAGCGCGCACAGCTCGTCGTCCCACGCCAGGCGGTGGATGTCGAACAGCAGCGTGCGCGACGCATTCGTGGCGTCGGTCGCGTGCACCCGGCCGTCGGTGAGCCGCCAGAGCAGCCAGCTGTCGATGGTGCCGGCGAGCAGCTCGCCGCGTTCGGCCGCCGCACGGGCACCCTCCACGTGGTCGAGGATCCAGGCCAGCTTGGTGGCGGAGAAATACGGGTCCAGCAGCAGGCCCGTGCGGGCGACGAGGGCGGCGGCCGCCGGATCGGCGGCGAGCGCGGCGCAGGCGTCCGCGGTGCGGCGGTCCTGCCAGACGATGGCGCGGTGCACCGGCCGGCCGGTGGCGCGATGCCAGACGACGATCGTCTCGCGCTGCACGGCGAGCCCGATCGCAGCGATGTCCCGCGCGCCGTGGCCGGACGCGGAGATGGCGTCGCGCGCGCAGGCCAGCGTCGCGTCCCAGATCTCGTCGGCGTCGTGCTCCACCCAGCCGTCGCGCGGAAAGTGCTGTGCGAACGGACGCTGCGCCCGCGCGAGCACGTCGCCGTCGTGGGCGAAGACCATGGCGCGGGTGCTGGTGGTGCCGGCGTCGAGGGAGAGGATCGGCATGGTGATGGCGACAATGAAGGATTGCACACCCACGATCCCGGGCGTAACGCAAGCACAATGAGCCGTCACCCTGAGCCGACAGCGGCGAGCTGGAGCCACAGCAGCTTCGCTCGAGCTGCTCGGCTCGAGCTGGAGGCTGCTGGCTCGGGCCGACCGCTCATTGTGTCGCGGTCAGCCGTCAACTGATAGCTGCCCGTCCCCCTCCCCTAGATGATCCGGTGCCCGAAGGCACTCATCGCCAGCTGCACCGCCAGCTCCGCGGTGCGATTGCGCTCGTCGAGCACGGGGTTGGTCTCCACGATGTCCAGGCCGACCAGCTTGCCCGTATCGGAGACCATCTCCATCGCCAGCTGCGCCTCGCGGTAGGTGGCGCCGCCGCGGACGGGGGTGCCCACGCCCGGGGCATCGTCGGGATCGACCCAGTCCATGTCGCACGACACCCAGAGGCGGTCGGACGACGCGGTGGCGCAGGCGATGGCGCGGCGCATCACCTCGCGCAGCCCGTATTCGTCGATGTCGCGCATGGTGAAGCAGGTGATGCCCCACTCCCGGATGGCGTCGCGCTCGGGCTGGTCCAGGTCGCGGATCCCCACGAGGGCGAGGTGCTTCGCCGAGAGCGCCGGCGTGATGCCCGCGATGGAGCGGAACCGCTCGTCGCCGTGACCGAGCAGGTGCGCGAGCGGCATGCCGTGCACGTTGCCGGTCAGGCTCGTGGCGGGAGTATGCAGGTCGCCGTGCGTATCCAGGTAGATGCAGCCGACCGACTCGCCGAGCGCCGCGTAGTGCCGCGCCGCGCCGGCGAGCGAGCCCGCCACCAGCGAGTGATCGCCGCCCAGCACGAGCGGCACCTCGCCCTCGGCGATGGCGTCGGCGGTCTCGGCGGCGAGCTCCTCGCACACGCGCGTGATCAGCGGCAGGAAGCTCCGCCCCGCCACCTCCGGGGAGATGGTCGCCCGCTGCGGAACGGTGATGTCGCCGACGTCGACCACGGTGTGGCCGAGCAGCTGGAGCGACTCGGCCATCTGGGCGATGCGAAGTGCGGCGGGGCCCATCTCGACCCCGCGGCGCGACGCGCCGAAGTCGAGGGGAACGCCGATCATGCGAATGGTGGTCACGACTTGGGCGAACGAGGAGATCGAGAGAGGGCGACGCCGTATCCGCGCACCGGGTCGGGAGCGGCCACTCCCCGGGTGCAGTAGGATAACGCAGGGCGTCACCGCAATTCCAGCGTCCTCCGTTGCCTGTCCCTGCGCGGACCGTCCACCTTCGGCCGGCCCTGCTCCCCATTCCAGCTCGAATCCCATGCGCCCGCGCCTCGAACCGATCGCCCTGCTCGCCGCCGGTACCGTTGCCCTGGTGCTCTCCCGGGTGGGCGCGCTGGAGCCGGGCACCTGGCTCCTGGAGATCTTCCCGATCCTGATCGCGGCACCGCTGCTGGCGATCACGGCCGCCCGCTTTCCGCTGACCCCGCTGGCGTACCGGCTGATCTTCGTGCACGCCCTCATCCTGATGCTCGGCGGGCACTACACGTATGCTAAGGTGCCGCTCGGCTTCGACCTGCAGGAGCTCCTGCACCTCTCGCGCAACCCGTACGACCGCATCGGGCATTTCGCACAGGGCTTCGTGCCGGCGATCATCGCGCGGGAGATCCTGCTGCGCCGGTCGCCGCTGGGCCGCGGACGGTGGCTCGTCTTCGTCGTCACCAGCATCTGCCTCGCGCTGAGCGCCACGTACGAGCTGGTGGAGTGGGCGGCGGCGGTCATCGGCGGGTCGTCGGCCGAGTCGTTCCTCGGGACGCAGGGCGACGTCTGGGACACGCAGTGGGACATGCTGATGGCGCTGATCGGGGCGATCACGGCGCAGCTGGTGCTCTCGCGCCTCCACGATCGGCAGCTGGCGCGGCTCGGCGACGAGGCGCGCATCGTCAGCGAGGCCGTGGCATGATCGCCGTGGAGTACGACGACCTCGCCTGCGTGGTGACGCTGAGCGGCCGGCCGGCGGCCCTGCGTGCCCTCGCGCAGCGGCTCGAGCGCATCGCGGAGCGCGCGGAGCTGGGGGTGGTGGAGCACGACCACCTGTACTCGGAGGAGTGGTCGGGCACCGACCTGGCGACGATGTCTCCCGACCCGGGATCGCACGCGACGATCGTGCATCACGTGAAGCTCAACGGACTGCCGGCGTAGCTCCGCACGAGCGGGGAAGATCGACGTATGATGAATGAAGGTTTTCCTGTCTTCCCTTGTCATCGGTCGATCTTCGCGGCTCGCCGTTCTAGGGGTGGGCGTTCCGCGCCATCGCCCCGCCCAGCCGCGCGACCTCGTTGCCGTCGTCGAGGATGGTGATCTCGGCCGTGGACCCGTTGGGGCCTCTTGAGCCGCCGGCGAAGTCCAGCTGCACGCCGCCACGCGGGGACACGGTCAGCGAGACCGTACGGTTGCCGGTTCCGCGCAGGATCAAGCGATCGGCGGTGAGGGTCGTGTCGCGGCCGGCGAACGCCGATGCCGTTCCCACGAGCGCAAGGAGCAGCGCTCCCATCCCGAGCGCCCGCCAGATGGCGACCTGTCGCTCGAGCGTCGTGAGCCGGGTGGCCAGGGCCTGCATGTCGTCGCGCATGTCGTGTCTCCGCGGTGTGGGATGAACGTTCGACCCCGACCGACCGTGGAGCGTTGTCTCCTGACCGCTCGGTCAGTGGTCCGCTGACCGTCTGGACAGCCGCGAGAGGTGACCCTCACACTGCCGGGCTCGTCCTCTCGGTGGACGCGACCCCGCGAGCCCCACATCGTCAGGAGACTCATGCGCCACGCCTCATCGCTCTGGACGACCGGACTGCTCGTGCTGGGACTGGCCGCGTCGCCCCGTGCCGCTTCGGCGCAGGCCAGCGCCGCGGACCGTCAGCAGCGCCCTCCCGCACCGGCCGGAGAAGCGCCCGTGGTGCCCACCAGCACGCCGGCCGAGTTCGTCGTCGGCAAGCAGGTCTATCTTCGGTCGACGGGCACGCGGATCGGCGTGATCGAGAAGGCCGATTCCGCGCACGTCTTCCCGTCGTGGATGTCGCGCAAGCCGCTGCGGGCGGTCCTGATCCATCGCAAGGACGGCCCCATGGAGTGGGTGGCCGTCGACCGGATCACCCGCATCTACGTCGTCGACCGGTAGCGCCGCCGGTCAGCCGCCGGGCTGGCCCTCGAAGTCGATGAAGCCTCGCGCCGGATCGGTGGACAGCAGCTTCACCCGCACGCGCTCGCCGACGTCCATCCCTGCCTCGCCACGAACGACGCGTCCTTCCGCAGGGGGCGAGAGCAGCCGCACGTAGGTGCCGTCCTCGTTGACGCCCGTGACGATGGCGTCGAAGGTGACACCGATGCGGTGCGCGAGCAGGAGCGCCGCGGCGGCCTTGCGCGTGACGCGCTCCACGCGATTCGCCGCGTTCTCCCGTTCCGTGCACTGCTTCGCGATGACGGCCAGCTCGTCGTTCGTGTACGGCGCCGGCGTGCCCGCGACGGCGGCCTTCACCAGCCGCTGCGTCACCAGGTCCGCGTAGCGGCGATTCGGCGCCGTGGCGTGCGAGTAGTCGCTCGCGGCCAGGCCGAAATGCCCCTCGTTGTCCGCCGTGCCGGGCAGATCCAGCGAGTATTCACCGGGGCCGAGCAGCTTCACGATGCTCAGCGACAGGTCGGGAAACCGCAGCGGGTCGGCCGCGCGGCGCGCGCCCAGGAAGGCGGACAACGCCTTCGCGTCCGGCTGGGCGGGGAGGGCCGTGCCGAACTTCGCCGCGATCTCCACGATGCGCGCCCACCGGCGCGGCACCCGCACCACGCGGCGGATCGCCGACCGGTGCTGCTCGCCGAGGTACTGCGCGATGGCGACGTTGGCGGCGATCATGAAGTCCTCGATGAGGTCGCGCGCGCGGTTCTTTCGCGTGACGGTGATGGATTCCACCTTGCCGTCCTTGCCGACGGCCGTGGCCTCCACCGTATCGAACTCCAGGGCGCCGGCGCGCTCGCGCATCAGCTTCAGCAGGCTGGCGGCGCGGTCCTGGAGCCAGATCTGCGATTCCAGCCCCGGCGTGGCCTCCACCTTCGGCGGCACGGGTCCGCGCCCCTCCAGCCAGGGGCCGACGGTGTCGTACGCCAGCTTCGCGTGATTGACCGCGAGCGCGCGATAGACCTCGTGACCAGTGACCGTGCCGTCCTTCGCGAGCGCGATGTCCACGACGAGCACCACCCGTTCGGCGCCCTCGTTGAGCGAGGTGCGGTCCGTCGACAGCTCCGCCGGGAGCATGGGATACACCGCGATCCCGGTGTACAGGGAGGTGGCGTTCGCCATCGCGTGCGCATCGATGGCCGAGCCTTTCGGCACGAAGGAGTCGACGTCGGCGATGCCGACGCGCAGCCGGATGCCGCCATCGGGCAGCGCTTCGGCGAGCTCGATCTGGTCCAGGTCGCGGGACTCCGCGTTGTCGATGCTGCTCCAGAGCAGCGCCCGCATGTCGCGGACGCCGGGATCCGGCGCCATGCCGCGCGGCATCGCCGCCAGCTCGGCGCGCATCGCGGGGGTCTCGTCCGGGGAGAAGCCGTTGGTGCGAAGCGCCTCGAGGGCGACGGAGCTCAGGTCGGTCATGAAAGTCGGCGAGGGGAGTGTTCTGCCCAGCGTGCTTCCCGGCACAGCTGCTCACGCATGCATTGCCCGAGTACCGGCTGCGTCGGTGCACGCGCAGCGGGACGTCACCCCGTGTTCCGCAGGCCCTGCGCGATGCCCGAGAGTGTCGTCGCGAGCACGGCATTCACCGCGTCGCGGGTCGCGTCGTCCGCGGGCAGCGCGCGCTTGCGCCTGAGGAGGGCGATCTGGAGCAGCGAGAGCGGATCGACATACGGATTGCGCAGCCCGATGGCCGCCTGGAGCACCGGCGTCTCCGACAGCAGCTCCGTGGTGCCGCGGATCCGGAGCAACGCGTGCACCGTGCGCTCGAACTCGGCCTCCAGCTCGGCGAGCAGCGCGAGGTCGCCGCCGAGCGCGGTGACGTAGGTCCGTGCGATCTCGAGATCGGTCTTGGCGCACACCATCTCGATCTTGCCGAGCAGGTCGTCGAAGAACGGCCAGCGCTGCGCCATCTCGCGCAGCGTCGCCTCGCCGTCGGCGGTGTCCAGCATGGCGCCGAGCGCCGTGCCGGCTCCGAGCCAGCCGGTGAGCATCAGCCGGATCTGCGTCCAGCCGAAGCCCCACGGGATGGCGCGGATGCCGCCGATCCCGGGCGCGGCGCCGGGCCGATACGCGGGCCGCGAGCCGAAGCGCGCGTCGGCCAGCTCGTCGATCGGGGTGGCGGTGCGGAACAGGGTGAAGAGCGCGTCGTGCTCGTGCACGAGATCGCGGTAGACGGCCAGCCCGCGCTCGGCCAGCGAGGCCATGGCGGCGCGGTAGCGACGCATGTCGGCATCGCCGACCTCCGACGGCCATGCGCTGAAGCCGTGCATCAGCGCGCCGGCGAGGGTGACCTCCAGCGTGCGCTCCGCCACCGGGAGGAGCCCGAACTGCTGCGAGATGATCTCGCCCTGCTCGGTGATCTTCAGCCGTCCGTTCACGGTGCCCGGCGGCAGGGCGCCAAGGGCGCGCGCGACGGGCGAGCCGCCCCCGCGGCCGACGCTGCCGCCGCGCCCGTGGAAGAGCGTGAGCTCCACGCCGGCGTTGTGGAAGAGCGCCGCGAGGGCCTCCTGTCCCTCGTAGAGCGCCCACGACGAGGCGAGGATGCCGGCGTCCTTCCCCGAGTCCGAGTAGCCGATCATCACTTCCTGCCGGTTGCCACGCGCGGCGAGCTGGCGGCGATAGACGGGATCGTCGAGCAGGACCTGCATCACGGCGGGTGCGCGCTCCAGATCGTCGAGCGTCTCGAACAGCGGGACGACGTCGATGCTGGAGCGCGGCGGCTCAGCCGCGAGGTCCACGAGTCCCGCCTCGCGGCCGAGCAGGAGCACGCGGAGGAGATCCTCCGCCGACGTGGCCATGGAGACGATGTAGGTGCTGGCGGCGCGCTCGCCCAGCTCGTCCTGGATGGTGCGCACCGCGCCGAAGGTATCCAGCACCCGCCGCGTTCCCTCGGCCAGCTCGGTGCGGCGGCCCACGAGCGGGCGTCGCCCCGCCAGCTCGCGGCGCATGGCCTCGGCGTCGAAGGCGCCGGTGCCGAGGCGCGTCGCGATGTCGTCCAGGGCGGCGGCGTGCGCGTCGGCGTGATCGCGAACGTCCATGAGGAATCCGAAGAGCCCGTGCGCACGCACCGTCGCGATCAACGGATCGAGCGCGGTGCGGCAGGCATGCTCCGCACCGGCCGCGAGGAGGGCGTCGCGGACGAGCAGGAGATCGTCGGTGAGCTGTGTCGCCGACTCGTACGCTTCGCGCGCGTCCATGGCGCGGCCGGCGTCGCGTGCCGCGGTGCGACGGCGCGTGGCGTCGATGCGGGCGGCCATGAAGGTGAGCTTGAGGCGGAGCGGCTCGTCCGCGTTGCGCAGCCGGTTGGCCTCCCACACGGCGGGGAGCAGGACGCGGTCGCGCTCGAGACTGTGGTGCAGCGAGACGTCGAACGTGGTGAGCGTGGCGGAGATCGAGAGCCGCTCGACGAGCTCCATGAGCACGGCATGATACCGGCCGAGGATCGCGTAGCTGGCGCGCCGAGCGGTGGCGATGGTGATCTCCGGCGTCACGAACGGGTTGCCGTCGCGGTCGCCGCCCACCCAGTTGCCGAGGCGCAGGGGCACGATGGACTGGAGCGCCGCGGAGCTGGTGGCGTACTCCTCCTCGTACGCGCGGATGAGCGTGTCGCGCGCGATGGCGCCGGCGTCGAGCAGCCGCGTCTCCAGGTACCAGAGCACCGTGCTCACCTCGTCGCGCACCGTGGGCCGGTCGCGGCGGATCTCGTCCGTGCTCCAGAGGAGCTCCACCTCCCCGTCCAGCGACTCCTCGATGGCGCGCCGCTCGGCGGCGGGCGTCTGCTCGCGCACGAGCAGGCCATCGGCGACGCGCGCCTGGAGCGCGAGCAGCGTCCGGCGGGTGGACTCGGTGGGGTGTGCGGTGAGCACGGGGCGGACGTCGAGCCGCAGCATCGCCCGCTCGACGTCGGCGGCGGAGTGCCCCGCACGGTGCAGCGCCTGCATCGTCCACCGCGCGGATGCCGGCTGCGGCTCGGCGTGCTCCAGGTGGCGATAGGCGCGCGCGCGGCGGACGCGGTGCACCTGCTCGGCGGTGTTGATGAGGAGAAAGAAGAGGGTGAACGCGCGCGCGGTGACGGCGCTCAGCTCCAGGGGCAGCGCCTCGACCTCGGCGAGCAGCTCGCCAAGCGTGGGCGCATTCGCGTCACCGCGGCGCCGCGCGCGACACTGCTTCCGCAGCGACTCGATGGTCTGGAAGGCCGCGTCGCCCTCGATGCGCTGGATGACGCGGCCGAGCGCGGCGGCGAGCCAGCGCACGTCGTCGTGCAGCGGCTGATCGACGGCGCGGACCGCGGCGTGGGAGTCGGAAGACGGCATGGAGGAATGATGCACCGGGTCGCGCCGGGATGCACGGGAGAGGGATCAGGGATTAGGGATCAGGAACTGCGCGGGGACGCATCCCGAGCGGATGTCATCCCACGAGCGCGCGCAGCGCGTCGAGTCGGGATCCTCCATCCCGCGGACGGGCCAGCGTCACGGCAGGGACAGAAGATCCTGACCCGCCCTGCGGGCGAGCAGGATGACATCCGCTCGGGATGCCAGGCAGTTCCTAATCCCTAGTCCCCAATCGTTCACAACGGCGTCTGCAGCAGCCCCAGCTTCAGCGCGAGCTTCACGTAGTCGGCGCGGTGGGTGAGGCCGAGCTTGTCGTTGATGCGCTGCTTGTAGGTGTCCACCGTCTTGGGGCTGATGGTCAGCTGCTCGCCGATCTCCGGCGCCGTGTAGCCCTCGGCGATGAGCTGCATCACGGCGCGCTCGCGGTCCGTGAGGCGCTCGAAGCGCGCGCGGTCGGTGGCGTGCTCCTCGCGGCGGCGCGCGCCCTTGGCGAGCACGCGCGCCGCGGAGGGATGCACGAAGACGTCTCCCCGCGCCACGGTGCGGACCGCGTCGACGAGCTCGCGGTCGGCGGTGCTCTTCACCAGGTAGCCCGAGGCGCCCGCCTCGAGCACCGCCTCCAGGTACGCCTCCTCGGCGTGCATCGTGAGCACGAGCACCCGGGGCGCGCCCTCGCCGGCGCGTCCCGTGATGGCGCGCGTCGCGGTGATGCCGTCGCCCTCGCTCATGGAGAGGTCCATCACGACGACGTCCGCCGCGAGGCGCTCCAGCAGCGCGACGGCCTCGCGCCCGCCGGAGGCCTCGCCGACCACGTCGATCTCCGGCGCGGTTCCCAGCACGGCGCGCAGGCCGGTGCGCACGATGGCATGGTCGTCCACCAGCACAACTCGAATCGTCGTCATCGTCGCCTGCCCGCGTCGCTAGTTGGTGAGTGGCACGGTCGCCACCACACGTGTGCCCTGCCCCGGCGCGCTCGCGACCGTCAGCTGGCCGTTCACCAGCGCGACGCGCTCCCGCATGCTGAACAGCCCCATGCCCGGCCGGCGTTCCTCGGCGCGTCGCAGGTCGAACCCGGCTCCGTCGTCCGAGACCTCGAGCGTGGCCGAGCGGGGGTCGATGCGGAGGGTCAGGTTGGCGTTCGCCGCACCGGCGTGGCGCACCACGTTGCGCAGCGCTTCCTGTGCCACGCGGTAGAGCACCGAGGCCAGCGGCGCGGGAATGGCCGAGGTGTCGTGATCGGCCAGCACCTGCACGTCCAGGGCTTCGGCCGCCCCGGTCTGGCGCGCGAGCCACTCGAGGGCGGCGACGAGCCCGAGGTCGTCGAGCACGCGCGGATGCATCGTGTGCGCCATCGAGCGCACCTCCTCGAGCGCCTCCGCCGTGAGCTCGCGCAGCGTCGCGATGCGCGCGTCGAGCGGCCCGGAGGTACTCTCCCGGGCCGCGACGCCGAGCTGCAGCATGACGGCCGTGAGGATCTGGGCCGTGGAGTCGTGCAGCTCGCGCGCGACGCGCGCGCGCTCCTCGTCCTGTGCGCTGATGACCTGCGCGGCCAGCCTGCGCACGCGCGCCCGGTCCTCCATGAGCCGGTCGAGCAGCGCGTTGAGGGTGCTGCCGATGCGCATCATGTTGCGGTCGGCCAGCATGCTGGGCGCGACGCGGGCGCCCATGTCCCCGGCGGAGACGCGCGCGGCCGTCGCCTCGAGGTCGCTGAGGGGACGAAGGGCGATGTAGACGAGCGCGAGGTTGAGCGTGAGGCTCACCGCCAGCGCGATGCCGAGGATGGAGACGGCGCTGCCCGGGAGGTGCAGGCGTCGCTCGACGGCCACACCGAGGAAGGCCGCGAGCACGATGACGAGGTTGGCGCCGGCGAGCTTGCCGAGCAGTGGAACGCTCAGGACCTGGCCGGCGAGACTGCGCGCGGCAGGCACTTCAGGCGTCGCCTGGTCGCGGAGCAGGGAGTCGACCATTCCCTACAATGTAGCCGCACCGGGGCGCGCGGCGTCGAACGCGCGGATGATCGCGTCGTCGCCGGTGAGGAGCTTGTGGGCCAGGCCGCGGCCGAGCAGCGCGCCGATCACGTTGCCCGTGCCGGAGTAGCCGCCGATGCCCCAGACACCCGGGCGAACCTCCTCGCCCACCGGCAGGCCGTCGTCGGTGAACCCGACGATCGCGGCCCAGCGATGCGTGACCGGCGCGCACACCCCGAGCATGGTCCGCAGGCGCGATTCGAGCGCGTCCTGCACGGTGTCGGTGGGCGTCGCCACGGTCGTCCACTCGCCCTCGCCGGCACGGTCCCGCGCGCCGCCCATGGCGATGGAGCCATCGGGCCGCTGCTGCCAGTAGTCGTAGCCCCACCGGGCGTAGACGGGGCGCGGCACGTCGATCTCGCGCGTGGGTGCGGTGGCCAGCATCTGGAGGCGCGCCGAGCGCACGCGTCCCACGAGCTCGGGGAGCAGGTGCTCCATCCCGCCATCGACGGCCACGATCACGTGCCGGCATCGCACCGCCCCGTGCGCGGTGGTCACCAGCCCGGTCTCGATGCGCGTCGCGGCGGAGGCCTCGAAGAGTCGCGCGCCCTCGCCCTCCGCGGCGGCCGCGAGCGCGCGGCACCGGGCGAGGGGCTGGAAGGTGCCGTCGCCCGGAAAGAGGAGGCCGCGCCCCTCGGGGCCCTCGTACGGCTCCACCTCGAAGCCGTCGTCGCGCAGCGCCTGGTACTGCTCCGCGCAGTCCGCCAGCTCCTCGGGCGACTCGGCGATGCGGAGCGAGCCCTGCCGGGTCACGCCCTCCGGCGTCTCCCGCTGGATGCGGTCGAGCTCCGCGAGCGTGAGCGCATACAGCGCGCGGGCGGGCTCGCGGCCGTAGCGCGCCACGGCGTCGTGGTAGAAGGGCGCCACGCCGGCCAGGAGGAAGCCGCCGTTGCGGCCCGCGGCGCCGCATCCCACGCGGCCGGCGTCGAGCCCCACGACCCGCGCGCCCAGCAGGCGCGCCTCGCGCACGCACGACAGGCCGGATCCGCCGAGGCCCACCACGCAGACGTCGGCCTCGACCTCGCCGGCGAGCGGCGTGAAGGCGGCAGCGGCCGCGTCGTCCCAGAGGGGATGGCCGGCGGGATCGGTGCGACGGCTCATGCCGGTCTTGCCTGTCATTGTGGTTGGGCAGCCCGGCTACTCGAAGTCGAGCGCAAGATCCAGGGCCGGTGCGGAATGGGTCAGCGCTCCGACGGAGATCCAGTCGACTCCCGTTTCGGCGATGGCGCGGACGCGATCGAGGCTCACGCCGCCCGAGGCCTCCACGATGGCGCGCCCCCCGACGATGGCGACGCAGTCGCGCATCTCGGCGGGCGTCATGTTGTCGAGCATGATGATGTCGGCGCCGGCCGCGAGGGCGGCGCGCACCTGCTCGGGGCGGTCGCACTCCACTTCCACCTTCGTGCCCGCGGGAGCGAGGTCGCGTGCGCGGCGCACCGCCACGTTCACGTCGCCGTCCACCGCCGCGAGGTGATTGTCCTTGATCAGCACCGCGGTGGAGAGGTTGAGGCGATGGTTGGTGCCGCCCCCCGCGCGCACGGCGTACTTCTCCAGCAGGCGCCAGCCCGGCGTGGTCTTGCGGGTGTCGAGGATCTTCGCCTGCGTTCCCTGCACGGCGTCCACGTAGCGCTGCGTGAGCGACGCGATGCCGGAGAGCCGCTGCATGAAGTTGAGCGCCACCCGTTCGGCGGCGAGCAGTGCGCGCGCGTGCCCCGAGAGAAAGAGCACCGTCTCGCCCGGGGCGACGCGCGTGCCGTCCTCGGCATCCACGCGGATCGTGACCTTGGGGTCGAGCAGGCGGAATGCCTCGGTGGCGAGCGGCACGCCGCACACCACCCCCGCGGCGCGCGCGACGAGCCGGCCGCGTGCGTGGCGGTCGGAGACCACCGTCGCGAGGGTGGTGAGGTCGTTGAAGGCGCCGTCCTCGTCGAGCGCGGCCTTCACCAGCGCGCGCAGATCGTCGGCGCCGAACGGACAGCGCAGCGACGGGCTGTCGGCCGCGCTGGCGAGGGGCGTGCTGGTGCGCGGCGCGCGTTCTGACGCGCCGTCCGCCGGATGGTCGGGCTGCTGCTGCATGCGATCCCTCCGCCGACGACGGGCTACTCGCCCGGGTCGACCGTCGTTTCCGGCACGGGACTCAGCGGATGCTGTCCCCCGATGGCGACCATCCGCTCGATGGCGCGGCGCGCGCGCGCCGCCACGTCGGCGGGCACCGTGATCCGGTGCGTCATCGTCTCGAGCGCGCGCTTCACCTTGGGCAGGGTGGTCACCTTCATGTACGCACACGACGCCTTCTCGTTGGCGGCGATGAAGCGCTTGCTCGGGTTCTCGCGGCGCAGGCGGTGCAGGATGCCCACTTCGGTGGCGACGATGAAGTCGTCCGCGTCCGAGATCGCCGGCCGGCGGATCATCCCCTCGGTGGAGAGGATCTGCACCCCCTCGGGATCCACCTCGCCCGCCGAGAGGGCCTCGAGCACGCTCGTGGAGCAGCCGCACTCCGGGTGGATGAGGAACTCCGCGCCCGGGTACTCGGCACGGCGCAGGCGGATGTCCTCGGGGTCGATGCCGGCGTGCACGTGGCATTCGCCCATCCAGATGCGGATGTTCTCGCGCCCGCTCATCCGCTTCACGTGCGCGCCCAGGAACATGTCCGGGCAGAAGAGGATCTCGCGGTCAGCCGGGATGGCGTTCACGACTTCCACCGCGTTGCCGGAGGTGCAGCAGTAGTCGCTCTCCGCCTTCACCTCGGCGGTGGTGTTCACGTAGGAGACGACCACCGCGCCCGGGTGTTCGGCCTTCCAGGCGCGAAGCTGCTCGGCGTCGATCATGGAGGCGAGCGAACAGCCCGCGGCCATGTCCGGGAGCAGCACGGTCTTCCGTGGCGAGAGCACCGCGGCGGTCTCGGCCATGAAGTGCACGCCGCAGAAGACGATGACGTCGGCCTCGGTGCGGGCCGCCTCGCGGGAGAGGCCCAGGGAATCGCCCACGTAGTCGGCGACGTCCTGCACTTCCGCGCGCTCGTAGTTGTGCGCGAGGATCACGGCGTTGCGCTCGCGCGCGAGCGTCCGGATCTCGTCCTGGAGGCCGGCGATCAGCTCGTCGCGCGACCGGATGCCTGTGTCCGAGGTAGCCATGGAAAAAAGTTAATCCATGGCGCACAAAAGGCGACGGCTGGCGCACGTGAACGGCGTTGGCGGCTTGCGGTTGGCGGTGAGCGGTCGGGCCCCGGGAGGCTGCTACCGCGGTCACGGCCTTGCAACGGCGTTTGCGGTTGGCGGTTGGCGGTGAGCGGTCGGGTCCCGGGACGCTTCTAACCGCAAACCGCTCACTGCCAACCGCCAACGCCGTTGCAAGCCCGTCACGCCGTCGCGCTGCGGATCGCCTCGGCGAGCATGTCCGGATCGATCGGCTTGGTGAGGAAGCCCGCGGCGCCGAGCTCCTTCACCTTCGTGGGCAGGCTCTGGTCGATGCTGCCGCTCAGCACGACCACGGGAATGTGGCCGGTCTTCGCCGACATCTTCAGCTTGCGCAGCGCGTCGAGCCCCGTGCCGCCGGGCATGTTGATGTCCAGGATGACGAGATCCGGGGCGGGAACGCGCATCGCGAACATCACCGTCTGCATGGCGTCGTACGCATGCAGCGGCGTGTGACCGGCGTCGCGCACGACGGCGGCCACGAGCTGGGCGATCACGCGGTCATCGTCGGCGATGAGAATCTTCATGGGCATGGATGATCGTGACTCGGAAGTCCGGAGGTCGTCGCGCGGGCGTGCCGTTCACAGCTCGATGTGCCGGCCCTTCCAGTCGCGCTTCGCGCGCGGGAAGTCGCTCCGGTAATGCCCGCCGCGCGATTCCTTGCGCAGCAGCGCCGCCTCCGTGATGAGCCGCGCCGTCTGCACGAGGTTCAGCTCCTCGGTGGCGCCCTGCGGCAGGCGTGCCTCGATGTCCCGCAGCTCGGCCGTCGCCTTCCGCAGCCCGGTCGCGGTGCGCGCGATGCCCGCGTACTGCCACATCACCGCCCGTACCCGGTCGGCCGCCACCTGCGCGGCGCCACGGTCCACGAACGGGGGAACCGTCCACGACTTCGGCACGGGAAGCTGCTTCAGGGGTGTGGTGCCCGCGAGGTCGCGCGCCACGCGCTCCGCGAACACCAGGCCTTCCAGCAGGGAGTTCGACGCCAGGCGGTTGGCGCCGTGCACCCCCGTGCGCGCCACCTCGCCGACCGCGTAGAGGCGCGACATGCTGGAGCGGCCGTTCAGGTCGGTGACCACGCCGCCCATCATGTAATGCGCCGCGGGGGTGACGGGGATGAGCTCCTTCCGCGGGTCGATGCCGCGCGCGGTGCAGAGGGCCAGGATGCCGGGAAAGCGCCGGGCGAAGCGCCGGCCGAGCTTGCGCGCGTCCAGGTAGACGGTGCCGCGCTTCTGCTCGCGGAAGATCGCCCGGGCCACGATGTCCCGCGGGGCCAGCTCGGCGAGCGGATGCAGGGGCACCATGAAGCGCTCACCCGCCGCGTTCACCAGCACCGCGCCCTCGCCCCGCACCGCCTCGGAGATCAGGGCGAGCGGGTTCTCCGGGGTGTCGAGCGCGGTGGGGTGGAACTGCACGAACTCCATGTCCGCGAGGGTGACGTCCGCCCGGTGCGCGATGGCGAACCCGTCGCCCGTGGCGACGTCGGGGTTGGTGGTGTATCGGTACACCTGCCCGCACCCGCCGGTGGCGAGGACGGTTGCGTCCGCGAGGATCTCCACGGGCTTGCCTGCCACGCTCGCGCGCACGCCGACGCAGGCGCCGCGCATGACGATGAGGTCGAGGACCCGGGCCTTCTCCACCACCCGGATGCGCCGGCTGGCCCGCACGCGGGCGATCAGGGTGCGGGCCACCTCGGCGCCGGTCTGGTCGCCATGCGCGTGCACGATGCGGTTGGTGGAATGGGCCGCCTCGCGGCCGAGCAGCAGCTCCCCGCGCGGGTCGAGGTCGAACTCGGCCCCGGCGGTCTGCAGCTCCCGCACCCGGGCGGGCCCCTCCTCCACCAGCACCTGCACCGCCGCGGCGTCGCAGAGCGCCGCGCCGGCGGCGAGGGTGTCCTGGCGGTGCAGCGTGGGCGAGTCGCCGGCGCCGAGCGCCGCGGCGATGCCACCCTGGGCATACGCGGTGGCGCTGTCGAACAGCGATCGCTTGGTGAGCAGCAGCACCTCGCCATGCTGGGAAGCGCGCCACGCGGTGTGCAGGCCGGCAACCCCGCTGCCGACGACGAGGAAGCGGGAACGGATGCGGTCGGGCATGCGGGAAACCTAAACGGACGGGCAGCGAGGCGCTGACGGTCTCACAGACGGGCGCATCGGTCGCTGCGCCGCCCGTCCGTTCGCCACTCCCGCCCCGGGCCGTTCGCCGTTGCGCGTCCTCCGCCCGCACACGACTTTTCGCCGATGCGGAAGCTGCTCATCCTCGTGGCCGTTCTTCTCGCCGTCCACGTGGCCCTCCTGTTCGTCCATCCCTCCGGCGCGGCGCAGCCTCCCACGGGCGACGCCATCGACGTCGGCGTGGTGTTCGACCTCGGCGGCCGCGGCGACAAGTCGTTCAACGACGGCGCCTACGCGGGCGCCGAGCGGGCGTCCTCGCAGCTCGGCGCCCGCGTGCGCTTCATCGAGCCCGGCGAGGGCTCCGACCGCGAGGCGGGCCTGCGGCTGCTGGCGGCCGAGAAGATGGACCTCGTCGCCGGCGTCGGCTTCATCTTCACCGACGACCTG
>JAQBPZ010000242.1 GCA_028287225.1 Gemmatimonadota bacterium | reverse complement strand
TCGGGGGCCAGATCGTCGACCCGGCGACGGGGCGGGGCATCGACGGCGTTCGCGTGGACGTGAGCCCCTCCGGCGGCGTCGCCGTGCGGGAGGGCGCCGTCACGACGACCACCGCCGGCGGTGGCTTCTGGCGCGCGGAGTTCTCGCCCGCGGAGAGCGGCACCCTCGTCGCGGACGTCACCGTTGCTCCCCCGGATCTGCCGCCCTACCAGGTGAGTGGCCTGCGCCTGGAGACGCGTCCGAATCGGGGGGACGCACACCTCAACGAGCGCTGGATACCGTATCTCTACTTCCTCGTGATCGGGGAGTTCTACCGCAACGGCACCGCCGACGAGCGCGTGGAAGGAGCGGCAGTCGAGTTCCGCCGGACGGGCGGCGTCGCCGTCGTCGGTCCGGGATTCCAGAGCGGCGTATATCGCACGGTGACAAATGGCGCGGGCCGCGTCGTGCTCTTCCCGGCGACGGGGGCCACGGCGGTGCACGCGAGGGTGTCGGGTGACCTGATCGGGGACCTGGTGGTGCGACTGCCCGCCTCTGCCGGCAGCACCGTCCTCCGCGGCGTGCACCTCGCCACCCGGTATCGCTACGACAACGGCACCGAGTTCCCGCCGGTGCTTCGCGCCCCGGTCGGCCCCTGAGACGCTCGGTCGGTGCCTGATGGAACGCGCCGCATGAGCAGCTCACGCCTGCTCGCCCGCAATACCGCCCTGAACCTGCTGGGCCAGGTCGTCCCGATGCTCGCGGCGCTGGTGACGATCCCGATCCTCATCCATCGCCTCGGCGCGTCGCGGTTCGGCGTGCTCACGCTCGTCTGGGCGGCGATCGGCTACTTCAGCCTCTTCGACCTCGGCCTCGGACGCTCGCTCACCCAGGCGGTTGCGGTGCGCCTCGGCAGTGCCGATGGCGAGGACGATCTCACGGAGGTCGTCTGGAGCGCGCTCTGGCTGATGCTGGCGCTCGGCGCGGCCGGCGGGCTGCTGCTCGCCGGCGCCGCGCCATGGATCGTGCAGCACGGGCTGAAGGTCCCCCCCGAGCTGCAGCGCGAGACCCTCGTCGCCTTCTACCTGCTGCTCCTCTCGCTCCCCATCGTGGTGTCCACCGCCGGGCTGCGCGGGTTGCTCGAGGCGCACCAGCACTTCGGGCTCGGCATCGCGCTGCGCATCCCGCTCGCGCTGTTCACCTTCGTGGCGCCGCTCGCGGTCCTGCCGTTCTCCACGCGATTGGGACCGATCGTCGGGATATTGTGCATCGGGCGCGTCATCGCGTGGATCGCGCACCTTGCCGTGTGCATGCGGCAGTACGAGTACCTCCGCCGCGGGATGCGGATCCGGTTTCGCGTGCTCGGCCCGCTCGTCCGCACCGGCGGCTGGATGACGGTGAGCAACATCGTGAGCCCCGCGATGTCGTACCTCGACCGCTTCTTCATCGGGGCCATCCTGCCCCTCGCCGCGGTGGCGCACTACGTGACGCCGTACGAGGTGGTGATGAAGCTGCTCGTCTTTCCCGCGGCGCTCGTCGGCGCGTTCTTTCCCGCCTTCGCGGCGACCTTCGTGACCAACCGCATCCGCACGGCGGCGCTCTTCGAGCAGTCGATTCGCGCGGTGGTGCTGTTGATGTTCCCCCCGTTGCTGGTCATCGTGCTGTTCGCGCACGAAGGGCTCACCGCGTGGGTGGGCCCCGCGTTCGCACACGAGAGTGCCACCGTGCTGCAATGGCTGACGGTCGGCGTGTTCGTGAACGCGCTCGCGCAGGCCCCGTTCACCGTCCTCCAGGGCATCGGGCGCCCGGACCTGACCGCACGGCTTCACCTCGCCGAGGGGCCGGTGTACGTGGTCGCGCTGTGGATCCTGGCGCATCGGTACGGCATCGTGGGCGTCGCCGCGGCATGGACCCTCCGCGCCGGGATCGACCTCGCAGCGCTCCTCGTGCTCACGATGCGAGTGGTGCCGGATCCGGACCGCCGCCTCGATCGTACGCTCCTGTTCTCCGCCGGCGCGCTCGGCGTGCTCGGTCTCGCCGCGGCGGTGCAGGGCGTTCCGTTCAAGGCGCTCTATGGCGCGATCGTCCTCGCCGGCTTCGGCATTCTCGGCTGGACACGGCTCGTGAACCCCGCTGAGCGCGCGCTGATCGCGACCTGGACTCGCCGGCTGCTGGCGCGTCCGGTCCCGCAGACCTGAGGGCGCCGCCGCGCATCAGCGCGGTGCGATCTGGAGCTGCAGCGAGACGTTCCGGATGTCCATCGCATCCGGCTGGCCGAGGAGGCCGCGATTCTGGAAGAGGTAGTTGAGGCGCGAGCCCGTCGCGAGCTCCACGCTCACGTCGTTCCCCGGGAGACGCGCGTGGCCGCGAAGGCCGACGCGGAGCGCGACGTCGTGCTGCACCGCGTTGTGGCCGAGCTGGCGATAGAGCGCATCGTTCTCCGTGCGCGTGCGCTCCACGAATGCGCCCGCCGCCCAGTTCGTCCGTACCCAGTCGCCGGCCACGAACTGGCTCGATCCGCCCGGACCCACCGCTGCCCCAAGGAGCTGGCCACGCTGCGTGAACCCCTGGATCGCGGCGCGCCCGGTGTAGAAGTCGGGGACAGGCCGGCCAGCCAACTGCGTCTGCTCGAGGTAGGTGGCCTCCGCCTGGAGGCGAAGGAACCCGCTCGCCGGGCGCGGATCGCTCCACTGCAGGCCGAGCGTGTAGCCCGACGAGTGCCCGGGTTCGGCGAAGGCCGCGCGCAGGTCGCGTGGTAGCTCCATCCACGCGAGCTCGCCGTACGTCTCGAACCCGCTTCCGGGAAACACCCATCGGCCGAAGAACGAGAAGAGCTGGTCCACGCCCTGGCGCGGGGCGTCGGGCTCGGCCGGGTCGAACGTCTTGATCGGCTCGACCCGCAGGAGCACGTCCGCCAGGTGGCCGAGCACCTCCGGCTGCGAGGACACCGGGGCCATCACCAGGCGCGCGACGCCAAGCGTGAGTCCCGTGTCGATGGCCGGGTGGAACGTGACGAGGGCGCCACTCAGGCTTCGCGTGTCGTTGTCCGTGGCGTAGTCGAAGAAGGGCGACTCGGACAATGCACCGAGGATCACCCGTCCTTCGAAGGTGCCGAACCGGGTAGCCACCGGATGCGCCGTGCGGATGAAGAGCCGCGGCACCCCCGAGGCGTTGTTGCCCAGCAGCAGCGTGTTGCGGAGCGCACTGCCCCACCACTCGTTGGTCGTGGAGACACCCGCGACGAACTCCGGCGTCGCCAGGGTGATCGAGCTCTGTCCGAGTCCCAGGGAACGGAGGGGGAGGTCGCCGAATCGCAGCGGCAGGTCGGCACCGTCGTGCTCGAGATGCCAGGGAGAGCTGAACGCCGACCGGTCGGGGACGCGCCCGGCGATCACCGGAAACGGACGATTCTGGCTGTACGTCGCCGAGGGGCTGATCACCACCTCGAGGCGGCCGGCACTCGTATGCCGCGCGAGCGACACGCCACCGGTGGCGTAGACGTTCGCCCCTCGGCCCGACCACAGGCCGGCGTCGTTGCCGCCCGCCGGCAGCTCGGAATTCCACGATAGCTGGAGCAGCGGCCGAACCAGTCGATGATGCCAGCCACCCATCGAATCCGGCGCGGGTGCCGGGAGCACGCTGTCGGTCGCCACGGTGCCGCGGGCCTGTGCGATCCTGGCGCGGTCGGCCGCCGGCGTGCCGATCGTGGCCGCGTTGCCCGGGACGACCTGCGCGCGCGCGACGTGCGCCGCGACCACGAGTGCCACCATCGCGCCCGAAAGGCGTACGCGCCGCGCGGCCAGGCGGCGCGCGGCCGGTGTGTGATGTGTCAGGGGTCGCATCGCGCGGCACGGGTGAAGGTAGAGGCCTGTCTCGCACGTCAGTATAATTAGCCGGTCGAGCTCACGGGCGGCGTCCACTGCCGCTCGACCGCTCCCTCCCGGCACCTTCAACCAGAATCGGGCACCGTGATCGCCACCTTCCAGCATCGGTCACCGGGGAAATGTCGGCGGCTCGCCGGGTTCCGTCGCTGGGCGTTCCGCGCGATCGTTCCGTTGCTGCTCGCATTCGCGCCGACCCCTGCTCTCGGCCAGTTCGGACGCGATTCGTCGACCGACTGGCTGATGAGCGCCGGAAGCGAAGGGGAGCGCTACCTGCGCGTCATGCAGATCACCGGTCAGTCGACACCGAGCCCGTGGTCCGTCCGCTCCATGTCCATCCGCGAGCGGAGACGGCTCGCGCCCGTGGATTCGACGCTACCCTGGGCGGGTCGAATGACGCCGCGACCGGTCGGCTCGCGTTGGGTCCGCGCGCTCCAGCCCGAGCTGGCGGGCATCGGGAACTCGTCGTTCCCGTACGGCTTCAATGACGGGCCGGTATGGGCCGGCCGTGGCTTGACGGTCAGTGCGTCCGCGGGCCTCGAAGGTGCGATCGGTCCGCTGGAGTTCGAGCTCGCGCCACAGGTATTCTGGACGTCGAACGGCGCGTTTCCCCTGGTGCCCAACGGGCGTCCCGGCCTGCAGGCTTTCGGCGAGGCGTTCTCGGACATGATCGACCTTCCTCAGCGGTTCGGTGACGGTCCCTACCAGCGCGCCGACCCGGGCCAGAGCTCCATCCGTGTCCATCTCGCCGCGCTGGCGTTCGGCGTCTCGACCGCGAACGAAGCGTGGGGCCCGGCGGTGGAAAATCCATTCATCCTCGGCACGAACGCGGCGGGGTTCCCACATGTCTTCCTCGGCACCGACCGTCCGCTCACGCTCGGCCCGGTGTCGGGGAGTCTGCGAGT
>JAQBPZ010000233.1 GCA_028287225.1 Gemmatimonadota bacterium | reverse complement strand
GGGGGGGGCCGCGCTACCGCGCGGCCACCCCCGTGCACCAGCCGCCCGCGCCGCGCGTCAGGCGGCCTGCCAGAACCCCGCGAGGGCGCGTCCGTCGGGCGACTCGCGCAGCTTCTCGAACGCGCGCTCGCGGATCTGCCGGATGCGCTCGCGCGTGACGCCCATCAGGGCACCGATCTTCTCCAGCGTCATCGGCTCGCCGCTCTCGTCCATTCCGTAATAGAGGAAGAGGATCTTCCGCTCGCGGGGCGTGAGGTACTTGCGGAAGACCTTCTCGATGAAGGCCTTCATGAGCTTGTAGTCGGTGACGTCCTCGATCTCCGTGCCGTCCACGCCGGCGAACCGCTCGCCGAGGGTGGAGGCCTCGCGGTCGGATCGGTCGATGGGGGCGTCGAGCGAGATCTCCGTGGACGACATCTGCTTGGCCGCCCGGACCGCCTCGGGGGTCTCCTCGAGGAGGCGGGAGATCTCGTTCTCGGTGGGATCCCGCTTCAGCACCTGCGAGAGCACCGTCTCGGCGCGGGCGAGGCGGATGAGCTGCGAGTTCTGGTTGAGCGGGATGCGGACGCTGCGCGTCTGCTCGGCGAGGGCCTTGAGGACCGCCTGGCGCACCCACCACACGGCGTACGAGATGAACTTGACCCCCTGGTCCGGGTCGAACTTGCGGACCGCCTTGAGCAGCCCCTCGTTGCCGATGGCGACGAGCTCGGAAAGGTCGAGGCCGTGGCCCTGGTACTTCTTGACGTAGGAGATGACGAACCGGAGGTTGGCCGTCACGAGCCGCTCGGCGGCGGCCTCGTCGCCCTTCTGCGCGAGCCGCGCGAGGCGGCGCTCCTCGGCCGCGTCGCTGATCAGCGGCAGCTTCTGGATGTCATGCAGGTACTGATCGAACGCGGTGGAGGGAGACGAGCGGAAATAGCCTTTGGACCTGGTCTCGGTCGCTTGCTCCATACACGCCCCTTACCTATGCCGGAAGGAAGTCGCTGATGCTGGACTGGAGCGGCGTCGCCCCGGAGAAGTCAGCAGAGGGGGGCCATGGTAACGTCGGGAAAAAAGCCCGTCAACAGCGAGTTTGACGGTCTGCCCGATGCAGCAGGTTTGTGATCGCCGCAACTCGTTGCGCTGCAGCACGTTGCGGCACCTCGAAAAAATATCGAGGAAATGTCCGCATGATCGGTCACTCTGACCGGTTACTCGGAAATCGCCTTGCCGAGCCCGCTCCCACCGGCCGGCGCCGCCCTCCACACCGACGAAGGGGCGCGGTCCGGATCGGACCGCGCCCCTTCGTCGACGGCTGCTGGCGTCAGCGCCCCGGTCCCGGCGGCGGCGGCGGATCCTTCATCTTGGTGCGGCTGGTGGCCATGAGGATGCCGATGCCGATGAGGACGATGACCCCGACGGCGATCCACATCGGTGGCGCATTGAGGAGGTACGCGGCGATCGCCAATCCCACGATCAGGATGATGAAGCCGATGAGGTACGTGCCGAACGAAGACATGGTGGAGCTCCTGTGGGGACAGGGGAACGTGCTGGCAAGTCGGGGACCAGATGAGAACGGCCGGACGCTCGTGGTCGCTGCGCGACACGCTCGCTTGGCGGGCGGTCGGCGTGAGACGCCCCTGAACAGCCGGGCGCTCGCGTTGCCCGCTTGCCGTTCGGTCGGCGTGAGACGCCTCCCTTGGCGGGCGCGTGACCCGGCCGCCTGACGGCGGCGACGGGTCTACCGCTTGGCGGGCGCTCGCGATGCTCGCTTGGCGGGAAACCCTCGAGCCGTCCCGCCAAGGGCGGCGTAGCCGCCCGCCCGTCAAGCCGGCGGAGAAGCCGCCAGCGCCCGGCCGTTCAACCGTCCCGTCGTGACCGTGTCCTTCGCGGCGCCGCGCGGCTTCGGCACCAGCACCGCCGTGCCCTTCACGCGGCCGAAGAGGCGCGCCTCGCGGCAGGTCGGGGTCCAGATGTCCAGCTTGTTGCCCTTGATCGCGCCCCCCGTGTCATCGATCAGGAAGCGGCCCCAGTACTGTTTCCCCACGTAGATCTCGAGGTAGTGGCCGAGGGGGAAGAGCTTCGGGTCGGAGGCGACGATCCCTTCGCGCACGTAGTGGTCGCGCCGGGTGAGGCCACGCAGGCAGTACGCGGTGAGGGAGACCGCCACCGGCTCGCCAAGGGTGGGCAGGCCGATGCGCTTCGCCACCGCCTTCGCGATGCGCGCCGGCGCCGCCGCCATCACCCACGCCCCCTCCAGGCGGAGGGGGGAGGCGACGACCACCGGCTCGAGGAGCAGGGGGCGCGCCGCACCGATCCCCATCTGGTGCCGCTGCACCGCGGCGAACACGGCGACGGCCAGCACGAGCAGCAGCATCACCCGCGAGTGCTTCCCCAGCCGGCGGCGGGGCAGCTTCGTCGGCCGCCCATTGCCGATCGGCTCGTCGTCCACCGGGTCGAGGCGCGGGACGATCACCGGCCGCGCCGGCGCCGGGATCAGCCCGAGCCGCTCGGTGGGCGTGGGGGCGTCGATCACGCGAGCACCTCGCGGACGAGGCTGTCGCCGACCTCGATGCGCCACCCGCGCTCGGCGCCGGCCATCGCGCCGAGTCCGGCGGGCAGGGCGTACGCCACGGCGCCGCCGGCGGCCTTCTTGTCCCGCCGCGTCGCCTCCAGCACCGCGTCGGCCGCCAGGGCCGCCGGCCGGCCGACGGGAAGGCCG
>JAQBPZ010000214.1 GCA_028287225.1 Gemmatimonadota bacterium | reverse complement strand
CTGCATCACGCGGACGACCAGGCCCTCGACGCCCTCGATGGTCGCGGCGTGCGGACCGAGCCACTGGTGCGGCACCCCGTGCCGCCCCTCGCGCAGCGCGCTGCGGTCGGCGTCGCTCAAGGGGGGGATGGCCGGCGACCGCGCTGGAGGTGCGCCCGTCATGGCGTGGCCTGCTGGGCGGCGGAGACCGGCTCCCGCCACTGGTCTTCCTGGCTCGCGATGCGCCGGTCGGCGCCGAAGCGGAGCAGCACCAGCGAGTGCGCCTGCACCGTGACGCAGCCGCTGCGCACCACCGGCAGATCGCGCCGCGCGGTGTCCACCATCAGCACCCAGATGTTCTCCCCCTCGAGCTGCGGGAGGTGGAAGTCCACGTTGGACTCGCCGCCGTTGGCGACGAGCAGCAGCGTGTCGCCGCGCACGTTGTGGCCGCGGTCGTCCACCTCGTCCGTCGCATGGCCGTCGATGAGCATGCCGAGCACCTGCGCATCGGGATTCTGCCACTGCGCCGGCGTCAGCTCCTTCGCGTCCGGACCGAGCCAGGTCACGTCCTTGTGCGGGGAGCCCTCGGTCGCCTGGCCGCGGAAGAAGTGCCGCCGCCGCAGCGTCGGGTGCGCCTGCCGGATGGCGATGAGCTTGCGCGTGAACGCCAGCAGCTCGCGCTGGCGCTCGTCGAGGTCCCAGTTCACCCAGGTGATCTCGTTGTCCTGCGCGTACGCGTTGTTGTTGCCGCCCTGCGTGCGCCCGAGCTCGTCGCCGTGCGCGAGCATGGGGACGCCCTGCGAGAAGATCAGCGTCGCGAGGAAGGTGCGCATGAGCCGGTAGCGCATGTCGATCACCGCCGGATCGTCCGTCTCGCCCTCCACCCCCCAGTTGCGGCTGATGTTGTCGTTGTGGCCGTCCTGGTTGTTCTCGCCGTTCGCCTCGTTGTGCTTCCGCTCGTAGCTCACGAGGTCGCGCAGGGTGTAGCCATCGTGCGCCACGATGAAGTTGATGCTGGCGTAGAGGCCGCGCTGGCTGCCGCTGAAGATGTCGCTGGAGCCGGCGAGGCGGCTCGCCATCTCCGGCACCTGTCCCTTCTCCCCCTTCCAGAACTTGCGCACGGCGTCCCGGTACTTGCCGTTCCACTCCGTCCAGCGCACCGGGAAGTTGCCGACCTGGTATCCGCCCGGCCCCACGTCCCACGGCTCGGCGATCAGCTTCACCTTGGCCAGGGTGGGGTCCTGGTGGATGATGTCGAAGAACGCCGACAGCTTGTCCACGTCGTACGCCTCGCGCGCGAGCGTCGGCGCCAGGTCGAAGCGGAAGCCGTCCACGTGCATCTCCTCCACCCAGTACCGCAGCGAGTCCATCACCAGCTGGATGGTCCGCGGGTGCTGCATGTTCAGCGAGTTGCCGGTGCCGGTGAAGTCGGTGTAGAAGCGCCGGTTGTCCGGCTCCAGGCGATAGTACGTGGTGTTGTCGATCCCCTTCATGCTCAGCGTGGGGCCCAGGTGGTTGCCCTCGCCGGTGTGGTTGTACACCACGTCGAGGATGACCTCCAGGCCGGCGGCGTGCAGCGTCTTCACCATGGTCTTGAACTCGTAGACCTGGTTGCCCAGCCCGCGGGTGCTGTACCGCACGTCCGGGGCGAAGAAGCCGATGGAGTTGTACCCCCAGTAGTTGGTGAGCCCGCGCTCCGCGAGATGGCGGTCCACCACGAACTGGTGCACCGGCAGCAGCTCCAGCGCGGTCACGCCGAGGGTCTGGAAGTACTCCAGCATCGGATCGCTGCAGAGGCCAAGGTAGGTGCCGCGCAGCTCGGGCGGCACGTCGGGGTGGCGCTGCGTCATCCCCTTCACGTGGCACTCGTAGATGACCGTGCGGTTGTACGGCAGGTGCAGCGGCTGGTCGTTCTCCCAGGTGAAGGCGGAGTCGATGACCACGGACTTCGGCACGCCGCCGGCCGAGTTGTCGGGGTCGGGCACGAGGTCCTCCTGCCCGCCGCCGACCATGTACGCGAACAGGTCGTTGCTCCACTTGATGGCCCCGGTGATCGCCTTGGCGTACGGGTCGATCAGCAGCTTCGCCGGGTTGAAGCGGAGCCCGTGCTGCGGCTCGTAGGGGCCGTGCACGCGGTAGCCGTAGTACTGGCCCGGCCGCGCGTCGGGCAGGTAGCAGTGCCACACCTGATCGGTGCGCTCCGTGAGCTGGATCCTCGCGGCCTCCCCGGTGTCGTGCGGCTCGCGGAAGAGGCAGAGCTCCACCCCGGTCGCCTGCTCGGAGAAGAGGGCGAAGTTCACGCCGGTGCCGTCCCACGTGGCGCCCAGCGGATGGGGTCGTCCCGGCCACACGCGCATCGTCATGCCTCGCCCCGAGCGTCGCGGCGCGGAGCCTGCCCCGCATGCACCCCGACACTGCGTGCGGGGTAAACTCCGCGCATGTCGGGGTCATCCGGGAAGTCGCGCACGTAGACCGCCGCGCTCCACGGGGGCAGGGTGATGGTGCGTATCTGCTGCTCGGGTGGCATGGAGACGAGTCGCTTCGGTGCGTCGGTCACGGTGGGTGTCTGGACGATGTCGGGAATGGTCTCGGTCGTGGCCGCGCCGGTGCCGCCATAGCCGGCGGCATCGGTGCTCAGGCGAAGGCGCCAGTGGCCGATGGCCTCGGACCGGATGGGGATGACCTGCGCGCGGCCGCTCATGTTGAAGGCGCAGAGGAGGGCGCGGCGCGAGCGGACCGGGTCGTGGAGGTCGTTCTGGATCGGCATGATCCGCAGGACGGTAAGCCAGTCGCCCCCCTCCTGCTCGTACACGTCGCTCGCGCCGGGCCGGAGCGCCGGCTCCTCGCGCCGCAGCGCGAGCAGGTCGCGGTAGAGCGCCAGCATCTGCATGCCATCGGGCTGGCCGCGTCGCTCCCACCGGAGCTTCGAGCGCTCGAAGGTCTGCGGTGCCTGGGGATCCACCGAGGCTCCCAGCTCATCGATCTCGGGGAACTCGCGCTTGCGGCCCTCCCGCACCGCCTGCACGAGCTCCTCGTCGCCATGCTCGATGAAGTAGAGGAAGGGCGCGGTCTCGCCGTACTCCTCCCCCATGAACAGCAGCGGCACGTACGGCGAGAGCAGCAGCACCGCCGCGGCGAAGCGCTGGCGCTCCACCGGCACCAGCGTCGTCAGCCGGTCGCCCAGGGCGCGGTTGCCCACCTGGTCGTGGTTCTGCGCACAGACGATGAACCGCTGGCGCGGCACGCCGGCCGACGACCGGCCGTGGGTGCGCCCGCGGTGCTCCGAGAAGCGGCGCGCATAGAAGAACGGCTCCCGGTACACGTCGCCGATCGTCGCCACGCCCTGGAAGTCGCGGTAGTACCCGCTGCGCTCGCCGGTGACCAGCGCGTGCAGCGCGTGGTGGAAGTCGTCCGCCCACTGCGCGTCCACGCCGAAGCCGCCCAGCGCCGGCGGCCGCACCAGCCGCGGGTCGTTCAGGTCGCTCTCGGCCATGAGCTGGATCTTTCGCCCCAGCTGGCGCCCCATCTCGTGGATCTCGTCGGAGAGCTCCTCGAGGAAGGCGAGGGCGCCGAAGTCGAAGATGCCGTGCACCGCGTCCAGCCGCAGCGCGTCCACGTGGAACTCCGTCACCCAGTACATCGCGTTGTCGTGCGCCCACCGGCGCACGCCGTCGCTCCCGGGGCCGTCGTAGTTCACCGAGCGGCCCCACGGCGTGCGGTACGTGTCGGTGAAGTACGGGCCGAACTGGTCCAGGTAGTTTCCCTCGGGCCCCACGTGGTTGTACACGACGTCGAGCACCACGGCGATGCCGTGCGCGTGCGCGGCGTCCACCAGCCGCTTGAGCGCCTCCGGGTCGCCGTACGCGTGGTGCGGCGCGTAGTGCAGCACGCCGTCGTAGCCCCAGTTGCGCCGCCCCGGAAACTCCGCCACCGGCATGATCTCGATGGCCGTGATCCCCAGCGCGCGCAGCTCCGGCAGCCGGGCGGCCGCGGCGTCGAAGGTGCCCTCCTCGGTGAAGGTGCCGACGTGCAGCTCGTAGATGATGAAGTCCGGCAGCGCGAGCCCGCGCCAGTCCTGGTCGGTCCATCGGAAGGCTGACGCATCGATGACCTGGGACGCCCCGTGCACGCCATCCGGCTGGTAGCGGCTCACCGGGTCGGGCACGCGCAGCTCGCCGTCGTTCACCTGGAAGGCGTAGCGGTCGCCGGCGCGCACGTCGGCGACGCGGGCTTCCCACACGCCGCGCTCGGCCTTGCTCGGCGTCATCGCGTGGGCGCCGGCCGCGGCACCGGAGCTGACGTGCACCGTGAGCGACGTCGCGTTCGGCGCCCACACGCTGAACGTCACCCCCGCCTCGGTGACGGTCGCGCCGCGACGCAGGCGCCAGGTGGTGGCCGGCGGCGCCGGTGCCGGCGAATCCTGGCGCGCTTCCACCTCGGCCTGGTCCACCGCGTCCTCCGCGTGTCCCACTTCGGAAATCGTAGTCATGCCCCTACCGTCGATACCGCGCCGAGCCGCTCCGGACCACCCGGTGGCTGGAGCTTGAACCAGAGAAAGTCGCGCCCGTTCATGGTCAGCAGGTACGGCAGCTCGCCGATGCGTGGAAACGGCTGCCCGCTCCACATCTCCATCGGCGACCAGCCCTCGAACTCGCGCAGGTCGAGCTCCACGTACTGCGCATGGCGGGCGAGGTTGTTGACGCAGAGGATCACCTCGCCATCCCACCGGCGCAGGAACGCGAGCACGCGGCGGTTCTGCGGCGCGAGCGGCTCGAAGGTCCCGCGGCCGAACGCCTGGTAGCGCTGGCGCAGCCGGACGATCGCGCGCACCCAGTTGAGCAGCGAGCTCGCCGTGGCCTCCTGGGTCTCCACGTTGATCGTCTGGAACCCGTACGGCGCATCCACGATCACCGGGAAGTACAGCGCGGCGTTCTCCGCCGACGAGAAGCCGGCGTTGCGGTCGGACGACCACTGCATCGGCGTGCGCACGCCGTTGCGGTCGCCAAGGTAGATGTTGTCGCCCATGCCGATCTCGTCACCGTAGTACAGCACGGGCGAGCCGGGGAGCGACATCAGCAGCGCATGCATCAGCTCGATCTCCGCGCGTCCGTTCTCCATGAGGGGCGCAAGGCGCCGGCGGATGCCGACGTTGATGCGCATACGCTGGTCCTTCGCGTAGTGCCCGTACATGAAGGCGCGCTCGTCCTCGGTCACCATCTCCAGCGTGAGCTCGTCGTGGTTGCGCAGGAAGATCGCCCACTGGCACTGCGGGGGGATCGGCGGCGTCTTCGCCATGATGTCCACGATCGGCATCCGGTCCTCCTGCGCCACCGCCATGTACATGCGCGGCATCACGGGGAAGTGGAACGCCATGTGGCACTCGTCCCCGTCGCCGAAGTACGGCCGCACGTCCTCGGGCCACTGGTTCGCCTCGGCCAGGAAGAGGCGGTCCGGGTACTCGGCATCCATCACGGCGCGCATGCGCTTGAGGATGGCGTGCGTCTCCGGGAGGTTCTCGCAGTTCGTCCCTTCGCGCTCCACGAGGTAGGGAATCGCGTCCAGACGCAGCCCGTCCACGCCCATGTCGAGCCAGAAGCGCATCACGTCGAGCAGCGCCTCCAGCACCGCGGGGTTGTCGAAGTTGAGGTCCGGCTGGTGGCTGAAGAAGCGGTGCCAGAAGAACTGCTGCGCCACCGGGTCCCAGGTCCAGTTGGAGGTCTCGGTGTCGGTGAAGATGATGCGCGCCTCCGCGTACCGGTTGGGGTCGTCGCCCCAGACGTAGAAGTCGCGCTCCGGCGAGCCCTTCGGCGCGTTGCGGGCGCGCTGGAACCAGGGGTGCTGGTCCGAGGTGTGGTTGATCACCAGCTCGGTGATCACCCGGAGGCCGCGCGCGTGCGCCGCGGTCAGGAATTCCCTGAAGTCTTCCGTGCTCCCGTAGTTCGGGTGCACCGCCGTGTAGTCGGCGATGTCGTACCCGTCGTCCTTGAGGGGCGAGGGATAGAAGGGGAGCAGCCAGACCGCGGAGACGCCGAGCTCGGCGATGTAGTCGAGCTTCTCGATCAGTCCGCGAAAGTCGCCGAACCCGTCGCGGTTGGAGTCGCGGAAGGCCTTGACGTGCAGCTGGTAGATGACGGCATCGTGATGCCAGGAAGGATCATGCTTCTGGGCGTGCATTCCGTTCGATGAAGTGCCGGGTAGCGTGATGCTGTCGCATGAACGGCGTCTTCATGGCGCGAAATTGCGCTCAGAGAGTCATGACATCCGATGTCGTCCGCATGGAAACATCATCGCGCCGTTCGCGCGCACGAGGCGCAACAAAAGGGCCATGAGTGGAGCCGGGCGCTCGCGGTCGCTGCGCGACACGCCCCTGAACAGCCGGCGCTCCGGCGCGTTGCGCCTTCGCTTGGCGGACGGGTCGCGTGGAACGCGACCCTTGGCGGGCGGCTACGCCGCCCTTGCCGGCACGGCTCGAGGGTTTCCCGCGAAGCGAGCATCGCGAGCGCCCGTCAAGGCATGGTCCCGTGGGCGCCGCAGGCGCCGGCGACAGCCGCCCGCCAAGGGAGGCGGTCTCGCCGACCGCGCGGCAAGGCGCGCTACGCGCGCCGCCCGACGGTTAATCGCATTTCACGGGTTTCGCGACCACCGTCCCCGTTCGTCCCACCACGACCGTCGCGCCCCTGAGCTCCAGACGGAGGCTGTCGCCCGTGACTCGGCTCCAGCGTCCGTCGATCGTCGCGCCGGACAGGGTGCGCCACGGGCCCTCGTTCGGCGCGTCGCCGCCGAGGATCACGACCAGCGGCAGCGTCGCGCCGCCCCAGGTGGCGCCCGGGGTGGCGCTCTCGATGCGAT
>JAQBPZ010000179.1 GCA_028287225.1 Gemmatimonadota bacterium | reverse complement strand
GGCGATTATAAAAGATCTGGCACTGGTTGAACCAGGATCTGGAGCAGGAGCGTGAACAGGTCCTGGTGCCGGTGGTTGTAGCGGAACTGCATTTCGTAGAGATACAGGGGAAACTTCTGGGGGCTCACCCCATGGTGCTTGAGCAGCTTGCCCTTCGCGTAGCTCCAGAAGCCCTCCAAGCCGTTGATGTGCACCTTGCCCACGCTGCTCGGTCGACTGAATTCCTTGGAATGATCGACCCGCAGGTGCCGGTAGCCGCAGAACGCGAGCGTATCGTAGCCTGCCCAGCGGTCGGTGTACACCAGGCTGCCGCGCTTGACCGTGCGCAGCGTCTCGCGGAGCAGCGACTCGGCCGAGCAGTCGGGCACCACGGTGACCTGGACGCGCCCATGCCGCTCGAGGATGCCGAAGACGGGGATCTTCGCCGGCGCGCCGCGCCCGCGCTTCTGCCCCCGGTGGCGGGCCGATTTGCGGGGCCCGAAGTAGCTCTCGTCCGCCTCGACTTCCTGCTGGAAGAGGGTGGGCTCCGCGGCCGCGAGGAGGGCGCGGCGGATCGTCGTGAACGCACGCAGGATGGTCGGATAGCTGAGCCCGAGCTGCACCCCGGCCTGCTGCGCGACGAGCTCGAGCTCGAACAGCTTGATCGTCCACAGCCAGGTCTGCGCTGGGAACCGGCAGGCCTCGAGCCACGTCCCGGTCAGCAGGCCGAACGTGTACCCGCACGCCCCGCAGCGCCACCGTCCGCTCGCCAGCGCATACGCGCCCCGCGTCGCACAGCGCGGGCAGGTCGCGAGCGGGAGACGCCCCCGGCTCGCGGCGCCCTCCCCGAATCGGTACCGGTGAATCAGGTTGGCGGCGGTCGTCTCACTCCGCACAAACCGCTGGAAATCTCGGATCGACATTCTGCCCTCGCAGGAGGTGTCAGATCCTTTATAATCGCCCAGCGTTTTTTACCACAGAGGACACGGAGGGCACAGAGGACTACAAGGAGGTGTTGGAGGTGCGCCGGAGCGGCCCTCCTCTGCGTCCTCGCCGTTCCCTCTGCGCCCTCTGCGTTGAGGCGGTTGAAGCGGTTGAAGCGGTTGAAGCAGTTGAAGCAGTCGCAACGAGAGTGGCGAGGCGTCCGGCCCGCCCCCTGCTACCGTACAGGAGGAAGGATTTCCTCAGCAGCGAGCGACGATCATGATCATCCGCCGACCCGACGACATTCCCTCGTCCGAGATCACCAGCGAGGCGCACTACCTGGCCCGACGCGAGTTCATCGCGCGCGCGGCAGGGCTCGGTGCCGCGTTCGTGGGGGCCACGCTCCTGGGTGCCTGCGGCACGCGGGACGGGGCCGCGGCCGCCGCGCGCGGGGGGCCGGACTCGGCAGGCGCCACGCCGCTGGACGACAAGCCCAACTCGTTCGAGGACGTCACGAGCTACAACAACTATTACGAGTTCGGCACCGACAAGGCCGATCCGAAGGCCAATTCCGGCTCGCTGCGCACGCGGCCCTGGACGGTGGAGGTCGCCGGGCTCGTGAAGTCGCCGGGCCGCGTGGCGATCGACGACTTCCTGAAGCCGCATCGCCTGGAGGACCGCATCTACCGCCACCGGTGCGTGGAGGCGTGGTCCATGGTCATCCCCTGGCGGGGAATCCCGCTGCGCGACGTGATCACCCGCCTGGAGCCGCTGCCCAGCGCGAAGTTCGTGCAGTTCACCACCCTGCTGGACCCTCGGCAGATGCCCGGCCAGCAGCGCAACGTGCTCGACTGGCCGTACACGGACGCGCTCCGCCTGGACGAGGCGATGCACCCGCTGGCGTTCCTGGCCACCGGCCTCTACGGCAAATCCCTGCCGAACCAGAACGGCGCGCCGCTCCGGCTCGTGGTCCCGTGGAAGTACGGCTTCAAGGGCGTGAAGGCCATCGTGAAGATCGCCTTCCTGGACCGCCAGCCGGCGACGACGTGGAACGTGGCCGCGCCGAACGAATACGGGTTCTACGCGAACGTGAATCCCGACGTGGATCACCCGCGCTGGACGCAGTCGCGCGAGCGGCGCATCGGCGAGTTCCGCCGCCGCGAGACGCTGATGTTCAACGGCTACGCGAGCCAGGTCGCGAGCCTGTACCAGGGAATGGACCTGCGGAGGAACTTCTGACCCCTGCGGAGCAGGTCGCGCCCGCGCCACCCGCCGTCCGCTCGCGTCGTCCCCAGCCCGCGTCGACCCGCGTCCTGCTGCACCCGGGGACCCGCGTCGCCGTGTTCGCGCTCTGCCTGCTGCCCTTCGCGCACCTGACGGCGGACTGGCTCGCCGAGCTCGGCGCGCTGCCCGGATGGCGCAGCAGCCTCGGCCCCGAGCAGATCCACGCCACGCAGCTTCGCACTGGGCTGTGGACACTGCGCCTCCTCGCGATCACCCTCGCCATCACCCCGGCGCGCGAGCTGTTCGGGCTCTCCGCCCTGGCGAAGTACCGGCGCATGCTCGGCCTCTTCGTCTTCTTCTACGTGGCGGTGCACGTGGCCACGTGGACCTGGGCCGACGCGGGATTCGACGTCGGCTACATGCTCGAGGAGGTGAGGAAGCACCGCTACATCCTCGTCGGGATGCTCGGCTTCCTCCTGCTGGTGCCGCTCGCGGTCACGTCGACGAAGGGCTGGATCCGCCGGCTCGGGGGCCGGCGGTGGAACCGGCTGCACCGGTTGATCTACCCGGCGGCGATTGCCGGGACGGTGCACTACCTCTGGGCAGTGAAGAAGGACACGTTCTTTCCGTTCGTGTATCTGGGCCTGTTCGCTGTGCTGCTCGGCTACCGGCTTGCACGGACAGTGCTGGAGCGCAGGGCGCCGGCGATGCTGTAGCCGTACGCGGATTCTCAGGAGTGCTGTGAGCGTACGCGAGTTCTTCGAATGCGTTGCGAATGAGGCGAATGTCATTCGTGAGATTCGCTTCCCATTCGAGAATTTCGCGTACGGCTACAGCGATTTCGCGTACGGCTACAGCGACGTCGCGTGCGGCTACAGCCAATTACGTCGCGCCTGATTTCCCGTTAGCCTGTAGGGGTGTCCAAGCACCCACGCCGCATCTCGAAGGACGCGCCCGGACAGAAGCCCGCGGCGCCATTGCCCAGGCCGCGCGCGAAACGATCAGCGCCTGCCAGTCCAGCGGCGCCTGCGGTAGCGCCAGCGTCGCAGGAGTGTTTCGCCATCGTCGCGCCAGGGCTGGAGGCGCTGGCGCTTGCCGAGGCAGTTGCCCTGGGGTTGCCGGCCACGCTGGCCGAGGGCGGCGGCGGCATCGAATGGCGGGGGGACATGACCTCCGTGCTCCGCGCGAACCTCGGGCTGCGCATCGCCTCGCGCGTCGTGGTTCGCGTCGCCCGCTTCCACGCGACCTCGTTTGCCGAGCTGGAGCGCGAGGCCCGCAAGGTGGGGTGGCGGCGTGTCATCCCGCCCGGGAGCACGGTGCGCTTCCGGGTGACCTGCAAGAAGTCCCGCCTGTACCACTCCGACGCCGTGGCGCAGCGGATCGCCGACGCCATCGTACGCGCGCTGCCCGGCACCCGGGCCGAGGGCGCGAGCGGGCGTGCCGGGGAGGAGGATGACGAGGCGGCGGGCGCGGACGCGCAGCTCGTGATCGTCCGCATGTTCCACGACGAGTGCACGATCAGCGCGGACGCTTCGGGCGAGCTCCTGCACCGACGGGGCTACCGGCAGGCCACCGCCAAGGCGCCGATGCGCGAGACCATCGCGGCGGCGCTGCTGGCCGCCTCCGGATGGGACGGTGTCGCGCCACTCGTGGACCCCCTCTGCGGCTCGGGGACGATTCCCATCGAGGCCGCGCTCATGGCCCGCCACCTGGTGGCGGGGGCGTCGCGCAGCTTCGCTGTGGAGCGCTGGCCGTCCTTTCCGCGCGCTGTCGCGACGCTGGTGCGTGCGGAGCTGGCGGGAGAGGCAGCGGCGCGGGCGCCGGGAATCATCGTGGGCTCGGACCGCGATGCCGGCGCCATCGCGTCGGCGGTCGCGAACGCCGAACGCGCGGGCGTGCAGGCCGACGTCGAGCTGGTGGAGCGCTCCATCTCCGCCCTCGTGCTGCCGGAGGGGCTGCCCGGCTGGGTGGTGGCGAACCCGCCGTACGGCGTGCGGGTCGGCGACGCCGAGCGCGTGCGCGACCTGTGGGCACGGTTCGGGAGCGTGCTGCGGGAGCGCGGCCGAGGCTGGCGGGTGGCGCTCCTTTCGCCCGATCCCGCGCTCGAGCGCCAGCTCGGCATCCCGCTGCGGGTCGTCGCGACGACGACGAACGGGGGGATCCCCGTGCGCCTCGTGGTGGGAGACATCCGGGCGTGACCGGGCGGGTGGCCGGCCTGCACCGGAGCGACGGCGGGGTGCCGAAGCTGCCCGTGGACCGCGCGACCGTTCTGGCCACCGGGATGGCGGGCGACCGGCAGGCGAACCGGCGCTTTCATGGCGGCCCCATGCGCGCCCTGTGCGTCTATTCCGGGGAGCTCCTCGACGCGCTGGCGGCCGAGGGTCATCCGGTGGCCCCGGGGCTACTGGGTGAGAACGTGCTGCTGACCGGGCTGGACTGGAGCGCCGTGCGGCCGGGGGTACGGCTGCGGATCGGCGAAGTGGAGGCCACGGTGACCGGATATGCGGCGCCGTGCGAGAAGATCGCGGACGCGTTCACCGGGCGCGCGTTCAAGCGAATCGGGCAGAAGGTGAACCCCGGCTGGAGCCGGGTGTATCTGAGTATCGAGCGGGCGGGGTCCATCGCGGTTGGCGACGCGGCGTGGATCATCGCGGCGGAGGCCCGGCCCACCACGCATGAATAACAATTGATATATGAGAGCCTGCTTCTTGCATGAGCATGGCT
>JAQBPZ010000132.1 GCA_028287225.1 Gemmatimonadota bacterium | reverse complement strand
GTAGGGGCCACACCCGTTCCCATCCCGAACACGGTCGTTAAGCCCTACAGCGCCGATGGTACTCCGTCCGAGAGGACGCGGGAGAGTAGGCCGTCGCCGGCACCTATCAGAAACGCCCCCTCTGGCTTCACGCCACGAGGGGGCGTTTCGTGTTTCCACCCTCCCGCTCTCCCGCTCTCCCGCTCTCCGGCTCTCCTGCTCTCCGCTCTCCGCTCTCCGCCACGAGCCTGGGCCTTGGCGCGTACGCGAATCGCTACGAATGGGCAGCGAATCAGCACGAAGACGGCAGTATTTGAGGGGATTCGTCGCGCATTCGTCGGGATTCGCGTACGCGCCAAGCCCCAGGCGACCGGCGCGCAGAACTCGCGTGCGCGCCAAGCCCAGGCGCCGGGCGCACTGAATTCACGTACGCGCCAAGCCCAGGTACGAGCACAGCCGACCGGGGGAGCGCATCTTGCCTTCTGCACGAGCATGCCATTCCCCACCCGGGCCATTGCCGCCGTCGCCGCCGGCACTGCCGTCGGACTGCTCCTCCGTCGCGAGAAGGCCAGCCGCCGCACCGCCGAACGCTTCGCCGCCGCCAGCCTCGAGACCCTCCTCAACGCCATCGACGCCAACGACGCCGATACCGGCACCCACGTCCGACGCGTCGCCACCTACGCCCTCATCCTCGCCGACGCCGCCGGCGTCTCCGACCACGAGCGCAAGGTCATCGAGCGCGTCGCCCTCTTCCACGACATCGGGAAGATCCACGAGGCGCTCTTCGACATCATCCACGACGACAAGCGCCTCAACCGCGCCGAGCGGCGCGCCATCGCCACCCACCCCAAGCGCGGCGCGGAAGTGCTCGGGCCCCTCAACGGATTCTACCCCGAGCTTCCCGAAGGCGTCCTCTCGCATCACGAGAAATGGGACGGCTCGGGATATCCCCGCCACCTCAAGGGCCATCGCATCCCCCTGGCAGCCCGGATCGTCGCGATCGCCGACACCTTCGACGCCGTGACCCACCGCCGTCGCTACCGCGGTGCGCAGTCCATCAAGGCCGGTCTCGACGTGATCATCGCCGGACGCGGCACGCAGTTCGATCCCGAGCTCGTGGACCTCTTCACCTTTCCCGCCGTCTTCGAGCAGATCGCCGCCACCGAGCGCAAGGTCGCCGCGTGGTCCGAGCCGCCCCGGCAGCGGCGCACCGGCCGCGACGAGCCCAACGTGCCCGACATCACCTTCCGCTGGCGTCCAGGGCGGCAAGCAACGCGCGGACGCGCATCATCGGATCAGACACGTCAGGAAGTACGCTGATCACCCCGAGACCGGCTGCGCCCGCCGCCAGCACCTGCGCAGCGTTCTCCGGGGTGATGCCCCCCAGCGCCAGCACGGGCACGGGGCATCGGGCAACGAATGCCGACAGCCGGGCCAGGCCGATGGGCGCGACGGATCCCGCCGCGCTCGCCGGTCCGAATACCGGCCCCACCGCCACGTAGTCGGCGTCCAGCGGGAGACGGGCGTCGTCCACCTCCGCCACGGAGGCGCCGATGATGAAGCCGGCGGGCACCACGCGCCGCAGTGCCGCCGGCGAGAGGTCGTCGGTGCCGAGGTGCACGCCGTCCGCACCGGCGGCCAGCGCCGCGTCCGCCCGCCCGTTCACGATCACGGGCACGCCGGGCGACGCCGCACGCAGCCGCTTCGCCACTTCCACGAGTGTGCGGACGCTCTCATCTTTGAGCCGCAGCTGCAGCATCGTCGCCCCCGCCTCCACGGCGCCGAGCGCGCGGGCCACCAGCCCGTCGGGACCGTCCGCCAGCAGGGATTCGGTGATGGCGACGAGACGCAGCGTCGACGGATGCAGCCTGCCCGCGCCCTTCACCTTCTCGCTTCCGCGTGATGACCGAACTTCCCAAGGTGCGCGCGCTGCGCGGGGCCACGACGGTGGAGATGGCCGGTGTCCCAGCCGACGCGGCGCGCGATGCGACGCAGGAGATGCTGCGCACCCTCCTGGAGCTCAACGGTCTCACGGTGGACGACGTCGTGAGCGCCCTCTTCACCCTCACCCCCGACCTCTACTCGGCGGCGCCGGCCCACGCCGCCCGCGGCGCCGGCTGGCAGGATGTGCCGATGCTCACCGCCACCGAGGCGCCCGCCGACCATTCGCTCCCGCGCTGCATCCGCGTCATGCTGCACGTGGAGACCACGCGGCCGCGCGACGCGATGCGCCACGTCTACCTGCACGGTGCGCGGATGCTCCGTCCCGACCTGCTGCACGACGCCGAGCCGCCGGCCCCGTGACACCGTGCGTCGCATCGGCGCCCCCTAGGGCGCCGGATCGCGACGCAGTGCGGCCACCGAATCCCACTCCCGCCGCGCCGCCCGCACCGCGATGCCATGCCCGCGGAAGTCGCGCGTGAACTCGTGATGCCCGTCGGGGTGCGCCACGAAGAACAGGTAGGGCACGTTCGCCGGAAAGAGGGCGGCCACGATTGAGGGCCGCCCCGGTGACGCGATGGGGCCGGGTGGCAGCCCCTTGTTGCGATACGTGTTGTACGGCGAGTCGACTTCCAGGTCCTTGTAGAACACGCGCGCCACGTGACGGCCGAGCGCGTACTGCACCGTGGGGTCGGCCTGGAGGAGCATCCCGGCCCTGACGCGGTTCATGTACACCGCGGCGATCACCGGGCGCTCCTCCGGGAGCCGCGCCTCCTTCTCCACGATCGCGGCCAGCGCCATGACGTCGTTGCGCGACATCGCCAGCTTCTGCAGTTGCGCGTCCCACTCGGGGCGCCAGACCTGCTGGAAGCGCGACACCATCACGCGCACCGCCGCGCGCGGCGTGGTTCCCTCCGGGAACACGTAGGTGTCCGGAAACAGGTAGCCCTCGAGCGTCGGCGTGGGGATGTCGAGCAGGTGCAGCAGGGCGGTGTCGCGCACGGCCGCGTGCACCGAGTCCACCGGGGCGTCGAGCACGCGCGCCAGCTGCGGCTCGATCTGCGCCAGCGACCATCCCTCGGGAATCGTGATGCTGTGCTCCAGCCCCTTTCCGCCCTGGAGGTCGTCGAGCACCTCGCCCCACGAGAGGCCGCGCTTGAACACGTACGTGCCCGCCCGGATCGCCCGGCTGTGGCCGCGCACCATGGCGTACAGGCGAAAGGCGGTCGCGTTCTGGATGACCCCCGCGCGCGCCAGCGAGTCCGCCGCGGTGCGCAGCGACGAGCCGCGCGGCACCACGACCTTCGCCTCGCCGGTGCCGCCCCCGTGGCACCCCGTCACCAGGGCCAGGGTGAGAAGCAGGCGCGACGCGTGGCGTCGTGGGCTACGGGGCATCGGCATCGGGATCGGGACGGGGCACGAGCGGGGCGGGGTCGGCCGCTGGCTCCACGGTGGGAAGGGCATGCATCCGGAGGGCATGCTGCAGCAGCATGCTCGCGGCGAGTGCATCGATGTCGGTCTGCTTGCGTTCGCGCGCGTTGCCGCCCGACTCGCGCACCGCCCGCAGTGCCGCGGCTGTGGTGTAGCGCTCGTCGAGCAGCGCGACCGGGAGCGCGGTGCGCCGCGCGAGCTCCGCGGCGATGCTCCGGCACTCCAGCGAGCGCGGCGTGTCGTCGCCCTCGCCGTCCAGGGGCAGCCCCATCACGATGCCGCGCGCTTCCAGCGCGGTCGCACGGCGCACCAGCTCCGCCACCGGCGGCCGCTTGCCCGCCTTGCGCACGATGACGCCGGCCGGCGTCGCGATGGTGCCGGACGGATCGCTGATCGCGAGCCCGATGCGGCGCTCGCCCCAGTCGATGGCCATCCACCGGCCGCGGGAGTCGGGCATCATCGACACATGATTAGGGACTAGGGATTAGGAACCGACCTGGCGACCCACTCGCCACCGTATGCCAGACGATCGGTCGGCTGAACCGATTACACGCCGGCACCTTGGCGCGGATGCGTACCCGTATCGCACTTCCTAATCCCTGATCCCGTTACCCTTCCTTCATCTGCACGAAGAACTCCGCGTTGTTCTTCGACCGCGACATCTGCTTGAGCAGGAACTCGATCGCCTCGGCGTCGGGCATGTCGGCGAGGAAGGTGCGGAGCAGCGTCACCCGGTTGAGCTCCTCGCTCGTGAAGAGCAGCTCCTCCTTGCGGGTGCCCGAGCGGTTGATGTCGATCGCGGGGAAGATGCGCTTCTCGGCGATCTCGCGCGCCAGGACGAGCTCCATGTTGCCCGTGCCCTTGAACTCCTCGAAGATCATCTCGTCGGCGCGGGACCCCGTCTCGATGAGCGCCGTGGCGATGATGGTGAGCGAGCCGCCCCCGTCCACGTTGCGCGCCGCGCCGAAGAACTTCTTGGGGCGCTCCATCGCCTTGGCGTCGAGCCCCCCCGACATGATCTTGCCGCCGCTCGGGATGACCGTGTTGTGCGCGCGCGCGAGCCGCGTGATCGAGTCCAGCAGGATCACCACGTCCCGGCCCGACTCCACCAGCCGCTTCGCCTTCTCGATCACCATGTCGGCGACCTGCACGTGCCGCGTCGCGTCCTCGTCGAAGGTGGAGCTGATCACCTCGCCCTTCACCTCGCGCTGCATGTCGGTCACCTCCTCCGGCCGCTCGTCGATCAGCAGCACGATGAGGGTCACCTCGGGATAGTTCTCCGCGATGGCGTTGGCGATCTTCTGCAGCAGGATCGTCTTGCCGGCGCGCGGTGGCGCCACGATCAGCCCGCGCTGCCCCTTCCCGATCGGCGCGATGAGGTCCATCACGCGCATGCTCAGGTCGCTGTCGCGCGTCTCCAGCCGGAGCCTGCCATCGGGATATCGGGGCCGCAGGTTGTCGAAGCCGATGCGGGTCTTCGCGGCATCGGGCTCGCCACCGTTCACGCGCTCCACCTTGAGCAGCGCGAGGTACCGCTCCCACTCCTTGGGCGGACGCACCTGGCCGGCGATGCTGTCGCCGGTGCGGAGGTCGAACCGCTTGATCTGCGACGGCGAGACGTAGATGTCGTCGGGCCCGTAGAGGTAGTTCCAGTCCTGGCTGCGCAGGAATCCGTACCCCTCGGGCAGCACCTCGAGCACGCCCTCGCCCACGAGCGCTTCCGACTGGTCGAGCAGCTTCTGCTCGATGCGGAAGATCAGGTCCTGGCGACCGAATGCATCGTGGTCCACGACGGCCAGGGTATCGGCCAGGTCGTGAAGCTCGGGCATCGATTTTCGCTTGAGCTCAGCGATGTTCACGGAGGAGTCGAGCGCGGGAGGAGGGCGCGGCGGCGGCCGGGCGGGCGACGCAGCATGGCATCGCGAGCGCGCTGGCGATCGGCGAGCGGCGGGACACGTGTCGCGCCGTGCGGCGGGCGACCGGGAACGATCCCGTGCGGCATGGGAAGCTAGGAGCGCCCGGAGGGAGGGTCAAGAGCGGGCGCGAAGTGCGAACGGCTAGAATGAGATGTAGCGGAAAGGGTGCTTCTTGAGATCGGCGAACAGCAGCGTCATCTCCCGCTGCGCGCCGGCGAGTGCGTTGGTCATGCCGCTGTCGTGCAGGATCCGTCCCGCGGTCCCGCGCGGCTCGTCCAGGGACCGCTGCACCTGCGCCAGCTCGCGCCGGATGTCGGCGACCTCGTCCATCAGCGTGCTGTCGCGCCGCAGACGGCCAAGGGACGTGCGCGATGACGCGAGGAGGGTGCGGACCGAGTCCACGCGCGACATCACGTGGCCCACGCGCGTGCCCAGTCCGCCCCGCATGATGAGCCCCGCCGTGCCGTTGGACTGCACGCGGTGCATCACGCGCAGGGTGCCGAACCGCGCTTCTCGCAGCGCCTGGAGCCCGGGTCCGTTCTTGAGGGCGCCCACGGTGCCGCGCGTGGAGTCGAACTGCGCGGCCACCGCATGCACGTTCGCGAGGATCGCCGGCAGCTCCGCGGCGGCGGAGCCGAACTGCACGCGCGCCGCGTCGAGCTGTCCCGATCCCTGCGCGGCCACCGTGTCGCCGTCGGTGATCTGCGCGGTGCGCATGGTGCCGGGCGTGAGGTAGACCACCACGGCACCGATGAAGCTTCCGCCGGCGCGGATCTGCGCCTTCGCATCGCGATGGATGGCCGGCAGCTGTTCCGACAGGACCTTCATCTCCACCAGCACGCGCTTCGACGTGTCGGTGGACACCGGCAGGAACTCGATCCGGCTCACCTTGCCCACCTTCTGCCCGCTCAGCCACACCTCCGACCCCGGTGACAGCGCCGTGGCCTCGCCGACGAGCGCGTACAGGCGCACCGTGTCGCCGTGCAGCGCGCCCACGCGCAGGAAGCGGAGCACGCCGAAGGCGCCGACGATGATGATCGCCAGGCCGATGAGGCCTCCACGTACGTCGGTCCAGGAGAGCTGGCGCGCCATGGGAGGGGGGAAGGGAACCGGCTACGCGCGAGGCGGGGACATCGAACCTGAGCAATCCGTGGACCACGGGGCCAGGCACCAGCGCCGGGAACACGACGCCCCGCACGGGCCTAAGCCGATGCGGGGCGGTCGTTTGCCCAATTGAGGCGATGCGCGCGGCAGGAGTCGAACCTGCGACCTCTTCCTTCGGAGGGAAGCGCTCTATCCAGCTGAGCTACGCACGCGTGTGCCCGTCCGCGTGCGGCGAATCCGGCTCGCTCGCATCACGGGGGAGTCGTATAGTTTAACCCGTCACCCGGTCCCTCACAAGCAAGCCGCCCAGTCCCGCACGCGATGCTTCTCCGACGCATCCACAACGACCCGCTCGCACAGTCCGGCTACCTCGTCGCCTGCCAGGAGGCGCGCGAGGCGATCGTCGTCGATCCCCTCCGCGACCCCACGCCGTACCTCGACGCCGCCCGCCAGGAAGGGGTCCGCATCACGATGGTGACGGAGACCCACGTGCACGCCGACTTCCTCTCGGGCGCCGCCGACCTCGCCGCCGCGGCCGGCGCGGCCCTGCTCCTCTCCGGCGAGGGGGAGGGCCCCGCCACCTACCAGCGCGACGCGTACCCCGGCGCGCGATGGCTGCACGCCGGCGAGCGCCTGCAGGTGGGCCGCGTGCGGCTCGACGTCCTGCATGTCCCCGGGCACACCCCGGAGCACCTCGCCTTCCTCGTCACCGACGAGGCCCGCGGCGCGGATCCCGTGGGGCTCCTCTCCGGCGACTTCCTGTTCGTGGGCGACGTGGGGCGTCCGGACCTCCTGGAGCGCGCGGTCGGCGCGGCGGGCACCATGGAAGGCGCCGCGCGCCAGCTGTTCGCGTCGCTCCAGCGGGTGCGCTCTCTGCCGGAATGGCTCCAGGTGTGGCCCGGCCACGGCGCCGGCTCCGCCTGCGGCAAGGCCCTGGGCGCCGTTCCGCAGAGCACCCTCGGCTACGAGCTCCGCGCGAACTGGGCGTTCGCCGAGCGCGACGAATCCGCGTTCGTGCGAGCGGTGCTGGCCGGCCAGCCCGAGCCGCCCGCGTACTTCGCGCGCATGAAGCGGCTCAATGCGACGGGTGGCCTGCCGGCGCACGCACGCCCTGCACGTGACGACGATGCCGCCGCGGCCCTCGCCGAGGGTGCGCAGGTGGTGGACGGGCGTCCGCCGGCGCGGTTCGCGGCGGGACACCTCGCCGGCTCGCTCAACCTTCCCTTCGGGCAGTCGTTCCTCGGCTGGGCCGGCGCGGTCCTCCCGCCGGAGCGCGACATCGTCATCGTCGCCGACCCGTCGGCGCGCGCCGTTGCCGAGGACGCCGCCCGCGAGCTCGTCCTGATCGGCTTCGACGGCGTGCGCGGCGTGCTCGCGCCTTCCTCGCTCCACGCGTTGAGCGGCGCACCCCTCGCGACGCTGCCAACCGTGACGGCGGCGTCGCTCGGCCCCGCCGCCACCGCGGAGGCCACGGTGCTCGACGTGCGCAACCGGAGCGAGTGGCAGGCCGGCCACGTGCCGGGCGCGCGCCACGTGCCGCTGGCGGAGCTGCCCGCGCGGCTGCACGAGCTGAAGGGCGCGGGACCGCTCGTGGTGCACTGCCAGGGCGGATCGCGCAGCGCCGTGGCCGCCAGCGTGCTCCGCGCGGCCGGCTTCACGGATGTCTCCAACGTGGCCGGTGGCTTCGGCGCGTGGCTGGCCGCCGGCTTCGAGCCCGCCAGGGATGACTGAGCGCGGCACGATGGCGGTCCGCCGATGACGCGGCGCGTCGTGCTCGTGGGCGGAGGGCTCGCGCACCTTCACCTGCTCGAGGCGTGGCGGCGGCGACCGGTGGCCGACGCCGAGCTCGTGGTCGTGTCGCCCGAGCCACGCCCATGGTATTCGGGGATGGTGCCGGGCTACCTGCGTGGCGAGTACGACGATGCGGAGGTGCAGGTGGACCTCGCGCACGCGGCGCGATGCGCGGGCGCGCGGCTCGTGGTGGGGACGGCCACGCGCGTGTCGCGCGCCGAGCGCGTGGTGGAGCTCGCGGGCGAGCGGCTCGCGTTCGACGCCTGCGCCATCGACGTCGGCTCGGCCCCATCCGGCACCGGATTGCCCGGCGTGCTCGAGCATGCCATCCCGCTCCGCCCGATGAGCCGCGCGCGCGACGTCCGCGCGCGGGTGGATGCGCTCCTCGCCGCCGAGGAGCGGGCGGACGTCGTGGTGGTCGGCGCCGGTGCGGGAGGCGTGGAGGTGGCGTTCGCGCTCATGCGGCGGATCACCGAACGCGGCGCGCGGGGTGGGGTGACGCTCGTGGACGGCTCGGGCACGCTGCTGCCGGGCGAGCCGCCGGCAATGCGGGAGCGAGTCACGGACCTGCTGCGCGCCGCCGGGGTGGGCACGGTCCTCGGGCGCGCGGTGACCTCGGTGGAGCCGCGCGAGGTGCGCCTCGCGTCCGGCGCGGTGCTCCCCGCGGGCCTCGTGGTGTGGACCACGGGCGCGGCGCCGCCCGCACTGCTCGCCGCGAGCGACCTGCCCGTGGACACGAACGGCTACCTGCTGGTGGACCGCACGCTGCTGGCCACCGGTGGCGAGGGGGTGTGGGGCGCGGGAGACTGCATCGCGATGGTGGGGCAGCCGGGCCTGCCACGAGCCGGCGCGTACGCCCTGCGCCAGGGCGGCACCCTGCTGCACAACATCCGCGCGGCGCTCGGCACGGGACGGCCGCGGGTCTACCGGCCGCGTCACCGGGCGCTCGCCATCCTGGACACCGCCGACGGCGCCGCGGTCGCACGGTGGGGCGGCCACCACGCGTACGGCCCCTGGGCGTGGCGGCTCAAGCGCCGCATCGACCTCCGCTTCGTGAGCCGGTTTCGCGAGCCATGTGACGAAACGCGCGTCGCCGCGAGTTGATGGGGATGACGATGACAGACGACGCCCTCATCCACCGCATCCTCGACGGCGACGCCGAGGCGTACGCCCAGCTCGTCGATCGGCACTACGATCGGTGCGCCCGGGTGGCGGTGCGCATCCTCGGCAATCGCGAGGACGCGGAGGAGGCGATCCAGGATGCCTTCCTGCGGGCGTACTCCGCACTCGGCGACTACGAGGAGCGCGAGCGCTTCGCCGCATGGCTCACGCGGATCCTGGTGAACCAGTGTCGCACCATGCTGGCGCGCACCCGGCGTCGCGAGGCGCTGTTCGTGGACGTGGATGCGCAGCGGGTGGAGCGCATCATCGGCACGGCGGTGGATGACGGCTCGTGGCCCGACCTGGAGGGCGCGCTCCTGCAGCTCCCGCTGGATCAGCGCGAGGCGGTCGTGCTTCGGTACACGGATGACCTGACGTACGAGGAGATGGCGAGGATCACCGGCGCCGGCGAGTCGGCGCTCAAGATGCGGGTCCAGCGCGCATTCGCGCGGCTGCGTCACCTGCTGCAGGAGGCACCACAT
>JAQBPZ010000127.1 GCA_028287225.1 Gemmatimonadota bacterium | reverse complement strand
GACCCGGCCCCGCACCCTCAAACATCCCGGGTCCGCCGAGATGATTGCTGGCATGCGAACGGATCTCATCCGTGGCGATCCATCTCAATCCGTCACGATCCGCCCCAACTTCGACTGAGGGGCCATTCACGCCACCAATGGATCATCCCGACAGAGGGGCCAGACAGTCTGCCCCAGCGACCGACCGCCGGATAGAATTCCCGCACATGACCACTCCCCTCGGCCCCCTCGGCGACCTGCCGGCTGACGAGATGCGCGCGGCGCTGCATCGGATGGCCGACTGGGTCGCCGATTACCGGGAGACGCTCGAGGGCCGCCGCATCGTGCCCGAGGTTTCGCCGGGCGAGGTCACGGCGGGCCTGTCGCCGACGATGCCCGCGGTCGCGGAGGCACTGCCCGTGATTCTCCGTGACCTGGATCACATCGTGATGCCGGGGGTGGTGCACTGGGGGCACCCCGCCTTCCTCGGCTACTTCGGGAGCACGAGCAATGGCCCCGCGCTGCTCGGCGAGATCGCCGCGGCGGCGCTGAACGTCAGCGCGATGACGTGGCGCACGTCGCCGGCCGCAACCGAGCTGGAGACCGTGGTGCTCTCGTGGATCCGCGAGCTGGTGGGGCTCCCGGCGTCGTTCATGGGGATCGTGTACGACACCGCGTCCGTGGCGGTGCTGCACGCGCTCGCGGCGGCGCGGGAGGAGGCGCTCTCGCAGGTTCGCGGACGCGGGCTGGCCGGCCGCACCGACATCCCCGTGCTGCGCGTGTATGCCTCCGACCAGGCGCACAGCTCGCTGGAGAAGGCGGCCATCGTGCTGGGCATCGGCCAGGACAACGTGGTGCGCATCTCGTCCGATGCACGGCATCGCATGGACATGGCGGCGCTCGCTGCCGCCATCGCGCGCGACCGCGCCGAGGGCATGCTGCCGCTCGCCGTGGTTGCGACCGCGGGCACGACGACGAGCGCCGCGGTGGATCCCCTGCCCGCGATCGCCGCGCTGTGCGCACGCGAGTCCATCTGGCTGCACGTGGACGCCGCATACGGCGGGGCGATCGGCGCCCTGCCGGAGGGGCGCGCACTGCTCGACGGGATGGAGCGCGCGGACTCGCTCGTCGTGAACCCGCACAAGTGGCTGTTCGTCCCACTCGACTTCAGCGCGCTCTACACGCGCCGCGCGGAGGCGCTGCGGCGGGTGTTCTCGCTCGTGCCGGAATACCTGCGGGGCGCCGCGAGCAGCGACGCCGGCGGCACTGATCGCGGCGCGGCGATCGACTACATGGACTACGGCATCCAGCTCGGCCGCCGCTTTCGCGCGCTCAAGGCGTGGATGGTGCTGCGTGCCTTCGGCCGCGAGGGCATCACGTCGCGGATTCGCGAGCACTGCCGCCTCGCGCAGGCGGTGGCCGAGCGCGTCGGCCGCGAGCCGGACTTCGCCATGGCGACGCCGGTCTCGATGAGCATCGCGTGCTTCCGCTACGAGCCGGCCGGCGTGTCGCACGAGTCGGCGGACCGACTGAACGCCGCGATCGTCGCGGCGGTGAATGCCTCGGGCGCGGGATACCTCACGCACTCCACGCTGGATGGGCGCACCGTGATGCGCATGGGCTTCGGCAACGTGCTGACCACCGAGGCGCACCTGGACACGGTGTGGCGCCACGTCGTGGCCGAGTCGCGGCGACTGGGGGCGACGCATGGCGATTGACCGCACGATCCGCTGGCTGGTGGCGCGGACGATCGGTGCGACCCTTCCCCGGCCTGCATCCGGCGCGATCGCGCGGGTGCGGCGGGTGCTGTTCCTGCGTCACGACGCGATCGGCGACATGCTCTCGTCGCTCGGCGTGATCCGCGCGTTCGCCGAGCATGGGCTGGAGGTGGACGTGATGGCGTCGCCGGAGAATGCGGCGGTGCTGAAGGACAATCCGTGGGGTGTGGGTGTTCATGTGTGCGGACGGCGCGGCAGGCTCTCTCGCGGTCTGGCGCGCACGCTCGCGGCGCGGCGCTACGATGCGGTCGTCGACGGACTGGTGCTCAAGCCCGGCGTGAACTCGCGGACGATGCGCCTGCTGCGGGCGTCGCGCGCCCCGCTCCGGGTGGGGTCGGCCGGCCGCCGACATGATTTTCTCTACACGCATCCAGTGGTGACCGACCTCGCCGCGAACCACGTGGAGGTGCTCGCCGCCCTGCTCGCGCCGTTCGGCATTCCCACGGAACGCGCACTCGACCCGGTGCCGATGCCGCTGTCCGACGCCGAGCAGGCGTCGGCGGCGGCGTGGTGGACCGCGGGCGGCACGGGCGCGCGACTGTTCGTGAACCTTTCGGCGAGCAGCCCGGAGCGGCGCTGGAGCGATGCGCGGTTCGTGGAGGCGTTGCGCGAGATCGCCGCGCTTCACCCCGCAACCATCGTGGCCATCACGGGCAGCCCGGCGGACTGGCCGTCGGCGCACGCGATCGCCGAGGCCACCGGCGGGCGGGCGTTCACGGGATCGCTTCGGGATGCGCTCGCGCTGCTGGCGGCGGGCGACCTGGCCCTGACGCCCGACACCAGCGTCGCGCATGCCTCGGCGGGATTCGGCGTGCGGAGCGTGGTGCTGACCCCGGAGGGCAACCTGCGCTTCGCTCCGTGGCGCGCGCGGGCGCGGCTCGTCGTGGCGAAGGGACGCGGTGTGGAATCGGTGTCCGTGCGCGAGGTCGTCGCCGCCCTGCACGAGGGGCTCGCCGAGCTCGCGCCGAGATGACGACCTGGTGCCGTGCGCGTCGCGCTCTCATTTCAAACCCACTTCTCGCCAACCGATGATCATCGCCACTCCCCAGGCGCTCGCCGACCTGTTCGCGCCGTGGGCGAAGTTCTACAGCCACTCCAGCGTGACGTCCACGATCGTGACGTTCCTGCACGTGGCGCCCATCATCGTGGGCGGCGGCCTGGCCATCGCCCTGGACCGCGCGACGCTCCGGGTCGGGGTGGAGGCGGAGGCGCGGGCCCGGCACCTGGAGGAGGTGGGCCGCGCGCACCGGAGCGTGGTCGTCGCGCTGGTGGTGTCCCTGCTGAGCGGGCTCGCGCTGCTCGCGGCCGACCTGGACACCTTCCTCGGCTCGTGGATCTTCTGGGCCAAGATGTGGCTGATCGTCATCCTGCTGGTGAACGGCACGCTGATGACCCGGAGCGAACGGCGCCTCCGGGCGGGAGCCACGGATCAGTGGGGCCGGCTGCGTGTACTAGCCGTCGCGAGCCTCGTCCTCTGGCTCGTCATCACCTACGCGGGCGTGGCGCTCGTCAATGCGGCGTGATTCCGGTGATGCAGACGCCTTGCACACGAGCCTTCGCATGACCGATCTCACCACCCTCGAGGAACGCGACTGCGGCGGCTGCACGCTGCGCGACGTGCTGGATGCGCCGGCCGCGATGGAGCGGCGCGAGTTCCTGCGGGCCGCCGGCGCGGTCGTCGCGTCGCTCGGCCTGTTCGGCGGTGGCGCACGCGTGGCGGCCGCCATGCCCCTTCCCGGC
>JAQBPZ010000147.1 GCA_028287225.1 Gemmatimonadota bacterium | reverse complement strand
GAAAAACGAGTAACGAGTAACGAGTAATTCGAGGGGCGTCCCGGGCGGCTGTCATTCCGCATGAGGGAGTGCAGCGACCGAGTGTAGGGATCTGCTGTCCCGTGCGCCTGGCCAGACCCCAGCACGGGAGAGCATGCCCCGACAGCTTCGCTGCGGGGTGACACCTCCGCCCGGGACGCTCTCGTTACTCGTTACTCGTTACTCGGTTATCCTCTTTCACCGAAAGCAGCCCGCTCCCGTCGTCCCGCCGGACGCGAGGTCGATGACACAGCGCTGGGTGGTGCCGCCATGGGTGATGGTGAGGTCCACCTTGCTCGTGCCGTTGAAGGTCAACGCCATGACCATGGTGGACGCGGGGATGCCGCCCGAGGCGGCATCGGTCACCGTCATCGTGATGGTGCCGGCGCGCGGATACGGGTTCCCCGATCCGCGGATCGGCGGCACCACCCCGCTCACGGTGGTGAGCGTCGTCTCGTCCATCGTGAAGCCGGAGAACGTGCCCGTGATGTGCGCCGTCTGCGTGCCGTCCAGCACGTGGTTGCCGCTCAGCAGCCCGCTCAGGGTCATCGTCCCGTGCTCGTCGATGGTCATCACGTCGTTCCCGACCGTCGTGGAGCCGGTCACCGAGTTGGTGGTGCGCACCGCGGCGGTGGTGGCCTGGTCGAAGGCCGACTGCGGCGCGCCCGAGGCGGTCAGCAGCTGGAAGCTGCTGTTCGCCGTCAGCCCGCCCGACGTGAGCGGAGCGCACGCGAAGCTCTGCGACGCTGCCGCATAGGGGCAGCGGGCGAGCGTGGGGCCGAGGCTCGACACGGACGGGCCGATCGAGACCGGCACGATCCCGCTGAGCGACATCTCCGAGAGTGCGGTCGCGAGATCGACGGGCGGCGAGACCGGCTGCATGGGCGAATCGGAGCACGCGGCGGCGAGGAACGCCAGCGCGACGAGGGCGATCCGGGGACGGGCGACGGACATCATGGGTGGCTCCGTGAAGAAGGCTCGCGTCCAGTATACGACGTCCAAACGGAAAGACCAGATGTTTAGCGACACGGCGTCGCGACGGAGCTCTGGCAGGCGCTACCAGTCCGAGGCGCCGAATGCACCGGAGGCTCTCGCTTCACCTCCACCCCTCCCGATCGCCATGCCGGCGCGAGGGCAGGTAACCGATTGCGCGACAACCACTTGCACGAATCTTGTGCCGGTCCTCCGGTAAGAGCCTCAACGCAGAGGGCGCCGAGGGGAACAGCGAGGGCGCAGAGGAAGACACATCCCGGCGTCCTCCATGCTCCTCTCCGTGCCCTCTGTGTCCTCTGTGGTTAAATGCTCTTGCAACGGCGTTTTACCACAGAGGACGCAGAGGGCACGGAGGAGCATTCCTCTGCGACCTCGCCCTTCCCCGAGTTTACCCCGCACGAAGTGTCGGGGCGGCCTCTGCGTTGAGCACTTGGGGAGGGAAGCCGCAGATCGATGTCCGGTGGGCGAACGGGTGAAGCGCGATAGCTTCCACGCCATGCCTCCCAAGCGTCCCCACAATCCGCTCAGCACCGCGGCGATCAGCGACTACACCGAGCACAAGCGCGCGTCGGCGACGATCGCGCGGCGGACGTACACCGTCGTCACCAAGGAAGGCGTCTTCTCGCACGGCCGCACCGATCCCGCATCGCTGATGCTCGCCGAGCAGATGGCCACGGTGCGGGCGGGGGATGCGGTGGTCGACATGAACTGCGGCAACGGGATGGCCGGCGCCGTCGCGGCGCTCTCCGGCGCGGGTCGCGTGTGGCTCACGGACCGCAACGTCGTGAACGCCGACGCCGCACGGCGCACGGTTGCGGAGAACGGCGCGACGAACGCGGAGGTGCTGCTGGGGCATGGCGCGGCGCCCCTCCCGCAGAGCGTGCAGGCCGACGTCGTCACCATCCGCATTCCCAAGGAGCGGCTGGCGCTCCTCCAGCTGCTCGCCGACGCCTTCCGCCTCCTGCGGACGGGCGGCGTGTGCTACGTGGCCGGCGCGACGAACGAGGGGATCAAGACGGCGGCGGGCACGCTCGAGCGCATCTTCGGCAGCGAGCGCACCCTGGCGCGCGACAGCGGCCATCGTCTCCTGATGGCGACGAAGCATGCCGCGTCTCCCGGCACGGACGGGCTGCCGGATGCCGAGTTCCTGGATGCCGACGCCTTCCACTCGTACGACGCCGAGCTGCGCGGCCGCGTGCTGCGCGTGTTCACCCGGCCGGGCGTCTTCTCGTGGGACCACCTCGACGAGGCGACGGCGATCCTCGCTGGCGTCGTGGACATCGCCGAGGGCGAGCACGTCCTCGACCTGGGCTGCGGCGCCGGCGCACTGGGCGCCCTCGCGGGGCTCCTGTCAGGCGACGCGCGGGTCCTGATGCTCGACGCCGACGTGGAGGCGGTGCGGTCGGCCGAGCGTACCGCGGCGGCGGCCGGTCTCACGCGCGCCGAGGTGCGCACGAGCGACGTGGGCGCCGCGGTGGGCGGCGAGCTGTTCGACGTGGTGGTGACGAACCCGCCATTCCACGTGGGCAAGGCGACGGACCTCGACGTGCCCACGCAGTTCATCCACGACGCCCACGCCGCCCTCCGGCCGGGCGGGCGGATGTACCTCGTCGCCAACCGCACGCTTCCCTACGAGCGCGTGGTGGAGGCGCGCTTCGGGAACGTGGAGAAGGTGCACGACGGGGTGCGGTTCAAGGTGCTGAGAGGGATTAGGGATTAGGGATTAGGGGTTAGGGAAGAGGGATCAGGGATCAGGGATTGGGGATTAGGGATCAGGGAAGAGGGGGCATCCCGGGCATATGTCATCCCACAGACGGGAGCGCAGCGACCGGATGTTGGGACCTTCTGTCCCCGCGGAATGGGACGGGGAGGGCGCTCTCCACTCAGCCGTCGAACACTCGAGACAGGACCAGTCGTGTGGTCACTGGTCGAACCAATAGGCTGCATGATCGAGCCAGTCAGGGTTGTGCCGCTCGATGAGCCGGATCTTGGCCGGCCGGTGCTCGCGCTTCAGTCGCTTCTCGCGCGCGATCGCTGCCCTGACGTCGTGGAATGCCTCGAAGTGCACCAACCTCCGGATCGCATAGCGGGTAGTGAATTCACCGCCGGCCCCGTGACGGTGCTCTCATACCCGCCGGCGCAGATCGTTCGTTACACCGACGTAGAGGCGGCGGGAATCACTCGCCAGGATGTAGGCATAGTATGAGCCCATCCGTGAACGCTGCGCATTGTCACGGAGCACGACGTCATCAGATCGACTGCGGCTCGAAGCAATTGTGGCACGCAAGTCTGTCCGACGGGACGCAGGGTCCCAGCATCCGGTCGCTGCGCTCCCGTCTGTGGGATGACATACGCCCGGGATGCCCCCTCTTCCCTGATCCCTAATCCCCAATCCCTAATCCCTGATCCTCCTCAACCCCTCCTCCAACCCCACCCGCTCCTCGCTCGACAGCAGCCGCCACTCCCCTGCGGCCAGGTCGCCGAGTGTGAGTGGCCCCAGCGCGCTGCGGTGCAGGGCGACCACGTGGTTGCCGACGGCGGCGAACATCCGGCGGGCCTGGTGATAGCGGCCCTCGGTGAGGGCGAGACGCACGTGACGCGCGTCGATCACCTCGAGCGCCGCCGGGGCGAGCGGGGTGGTCTCGCTGTCGAGCATCAGGGCGCCGCTCGCGAAGAGGGCAGCTTCGTCGCCGCGCAGGTCGCTCGCCAGCGTCGCCTCGTAAACCTTGGCGAGGTGCGTGCGCGGGGAGGTGATGCGGTGATTGAGCTGGCCGTCGTCGGTCACGAGCAGGAGTCCCGACGTGTCGCGGTCCAGCCGGCCCACCGGCGCCATCACCGGCGAGCGGAACCGGAAGCGGCTCGGCAGCAGGTCGTAGACGAGCGGGCTGCTCCCGTCCTTCGACGAGCTCACGTATCCCACGGGCTTGTGCAGCAGCACCACCGATCCGGGCGGGGGATCGAGCGGGATGCCGTCCACCAGCACGTCGTCGTGCGTGAAGGCATCGCGCGCGCCCAGCCGCGAGCCATCGCGCCGGGTGACGCGCCGCCGGGTGATCATCTGCTCCACGTCGCGTCGGGAGCCGTAGCCGAGGTTGCCCAGGTACCGGAGCAGGTGCACGCTGCTAGCGCCCCGTGACTGCCCCGCCGCGCGACAGCCGGTACATCACGAGTGCGGCACGCTTCGTCTGCACGGGGAGCATGCGGAGGTCGGCGGTCTCCTTGTCGCTGTGATCGTCGTGCCCGGAGAGGCCCACGCCGTCGATCTTCATGGGCACGAGCGCCGCGACGAACGAGATGTCCGCGGCGCCGGCGCGCGCGGGATCCACCGCGGTCATCGGGCCGGCGCCGACGTCCCGGCTCGCGCGGTCATACAGCGCGAGCAGTCGCCGGTTTCCCTCGCTCGGCGCCATCGGGGGATAGCCGCTGTCGAACTCGATCGTCGCCGAGGTGCCGGGCAGGTGGCGGGCGACGATCGCGCGCATCGCTGCCTGGGTACGCGTCAGCTGCTCCGGCGAGATGGTGCGCATGTCGCCCGTGACCACCACCTGGCGGCTCACGACGTTGCGCTTGCCGCTGGCATTGCCCACCGTGCCCGACGAATCGATGGCCAGCTCCGAGCCGCCGAGCACGAGGCCGGGGCTGAACGCGAGCAGCCGCTCGTGCGAGAGGCGCGTGTAGAACTCGTTCAGGATGCGCGACGCCTCGAACACCGCGCCGGCGCCGATCTCGCGGCCGAAGATCTGGGAGGCGTGCCCCGCCGTTCCCGTCGTGCGCAGCGTCCAGCCGTTGGCGCCGCGCCGCGAGACCACCGCGCTGCGCGGATCGCCCGCGCCGTCCTCGAAGCCGATGGCCGCCGCCGCGCCCGTGGCCGCGTCCATCAGCGCGCGCCGCGACAGGCTGATCGGGCGTCCCTCGTCCTCCTCGTCGCCGTCGAGCACCACCACGATGTTCATCCCGCCCAGCACCCCCGCGTCATGCAGCGCGGTGAGCGCGTGGAGCATGATGACGTTGCCTCCCTTCATGTCGATGACGCCGGGCCCGCGCGCGGTGGAGTCGTCCAGCCGCTCCCACTTCTGGAACGGGCTGCCGGACTCGAACACGGTGTCGAGATGCCCGATCAACAGGATCTTCGGCCCCGGCCCCCGATGCTCGGCCACGAGATGGCCCGCGCGCCCGAACGGCGCCCCGTCGATCCACCGGGTCGTGAAGCCCAGCGCATCGAAGCGCGGGCGGAGGACGTCGGCGACGCGGCGCACCCCCGCGAAGTTGCCCGTGCCGCTGTTGATGTTCACGAGCTGCTCGAGCAGCGACAGCGCCTGCGCGTTGCGCGTGTCGACGGAGGCCACGATCGCCCGTTCGGCGGTGCCGAGCGGGGTGGCCTGGGCGCTCAGGGCGAGCGGAAACGCGAGGGCGAGGAGGAGGGCGGGGAATGGGCGCATCCTCAAAGATACTTCCAGTTCCGCTGCTTGCCGTCGGCGACCCACTCGACCGTCTGCGCCACGCGCCGCGCGCGCGTCTCGTCGCGCTTCGCCTCGGCGATCCACTCGATGTACTCGCGCCGGTGGCTCGCCGGGAAGGCGTCGAACACCGCCTTCGCCTTCCGGTGCTTCGCGAGGGCGGCGGCCAGCTCGGGCGGCACCTTCGCCTCCGCCTTCGGCGACTTCTTCGGCCTGGCCACGCCGATGCCCTCGTCGTTCAGGCGCATCGCCTCCCGGATGTAGCCGGCGAGCACCTTCGTCGGCGGCAGGTCCTTCACCGAGGTGAGGCGGCCGAGGTTGCCCATGGAGTCGCCGCCGTTGTTGCTGTTGGGCGCGAGGCCGGGGATCAGCGCCGCCTTCCAGAAGCCGAGGCTGCAATGGCTCTTGAACGCCGCCATGCCGCACATCATCCCGTGATGGTCGAAGTGCGGCATGCGCCACTTCATCGTCTCCACCACCTCCGGACAGGTGGCGTGCACCGTCTCCCGGATGTGCGTGAGGATCGGCTGCGCGAAGCCGGCGGACTGGGCGATGTACGCGTCGACGCGTGGGTCGCGGGGTGACATGGGCTGCGCGCGGTTGGGGTGGGCTCTGATGCAGAGCCTATTGGTAGATGACGAGCGACGGCTGAAAGGGGTATCCCGTCCGCCAGTCATCGCGTCCTGGCGAACTACTCAACAGCTTCAACGCAGAGGGCGCAGAGGGGAACAGCGAGGACGCAGAGGAATAGCCGCTCAAACATTCCCCTCCGTGTCCTCCGTGTCCTCTGTGGTAAAACGCCCTTGCAACAGCGTTTAACCATGGAGGACACGGAGGTCACAGAGGGGTCGCCCTCCTCTGCGACCTCGCAGTTCCCCTCTGCGTCCTCTGCGTTGAAGCTGTTGGACAGCTCCAACCGCGCAACGACCACGACTCACCCGCACGAGCAGGAATCAGGTAGTCACGAGACTGCCTGGTGAATAGACTCCGCGGCATGACGAATGACGAACTGACGCTCGACCCCGCGGACTGGACCGAGTTCGGCGCGCTGGCGCACCGGATGGTGGACGACATGCTGGCGCACCTGGCGTCGCTGGCGCAGCAGCCGGCCTGGCGCGAGATGCCCCCCGCAGTGCGCGGTAGCTTCAGCGGCGAGGTCCCTCGCGAGGGGAAGGGGGATGCCGCGGCGTACGCCGAGTTCGTGGAGCGGGTGATGCCCTACACGAGCGGCAACCAGCACCCGCGCTTCTGGGGCTGGGTACAGGGCAACGGGACGCCGCTCGCGATGATGGCCGAGATGCTCGCCGCGGGGATCAACCCGCACCTGGCGGGCTTCAATCAGGCGCCCGCGCTCGTGGAGCACGAGGTCGTCCGCTGGCTCGCGTCGCTGCTCGGCATGCCGCACGACGCCAGCGGCGTGCTGGTGAGCGGCGGCACGATGGCCAACACCATCGGCCTCGCGGTCGCGCGGCATGCCGGCGCGGTCGCCGCGGGATGGAACGTGAAGGAGGACGGGCTGCAGGGGGAGGGCAGCCCGCGCCTTGTGTTCTACGGCTCCAGCGAGACGCACAACTGGGCCCGCAAGGCGGCGGAGCTCCTCGGCCTGGGCAACCGCTCGTTCCACCGCGTGCCGGTCGACGCCGAGCATCGCATGGACCTGGCCGCGCTCGCCGCGCGCATCGCCGAGGATCGCGCGGCCGGACTGCGGCCGTTCTGCGTGATCGGCACGGCGGGTACCGTGAACACGGGGGCGACGGACGACCTGACGGCGATCGCCGACCTCTGTGCGCGCGAGCGGCTGTGGTTCCACGTGGACGGCGCCTTCGGTGCGCTCGCCTACCTGTCGGAGGAGCTGCGTCCGATGGTCGATGGCATGGAGCGGGCGGACTCGCTCGCCTTCGACCTGCACAAGTGGGGCTCGATGCCCTTCGAGTGCGCGTGCGTGCTCGTGCGTGACCCGGCGGTGCACCGGGCGGCGTTCGCGTCCAGCGCGAGCTACATCGACCCGATGGCGCGTGGCGTGATCGCCGGCGGGCTGCCCTTCGCCGAACGGAGCCTGGAGCTGACGCGCAACTTCAAGGCGCTGAAGGTGTGGATGTCGCTCACGGCGAACGGCGCCGATCACCACGCGCGGCTCATCGAGCAGAACGTGCGGCAGGCGCACGCCCTCGCCGCGCTGGTGGACGCGCACCCCGCGCTGGAGCGGCTGGCCCCGGCGCCGCTGAACGTGGTCTGCTTCCGGTATGCGCCCCCCGGGTACCCGGACGCCGGGCTCGATGCGCTGAACGAGGAGATCCTGCTTCGCCTCCAGGAGCGGGGCCTCGCCGTCCCCTCGGGCACCCGCCTGGCCGGCCGCTACGCCATCCGCGTCGCGAACGTCAACCATCGCTCTCGCATGTCGGACTTCACCGCGCTGGTGGATGACGTGGTGGCGCTCGGCGAGGAGATCGTCGGCGAGCAGGGATAGGCTTCAACTGCTTCAACTGCTTCAACGCAGAGGGCGCTGAGGGGAACGGAGAGGACGCAGAGGACCGCCGCTCAGGCATCCCCCTCCGTGCCCTCTGTGTCCTCTGTGGTTGAACGCCGTTGCAAGAGCGTTTTACCACGGAGGACACAGAGGGAACAATGCGCTCCTCTGCGTCCTTGCTGTTCCCCTCGGCGCCCTCTGCGTTGAGGCTGTTGCGCCCTCGCTGTTCCCCTCTGCGCCCTCTGCGTTGCAGCAGTTGACCTTGTCTCTAGCCGAGCGCCAGCACCGCGAACGTCGCCAGCCAGTGCTCGCCCATGTAGTCGCCGGCCACGTGCGCCAGGCCGGCCTCGAGATGCTCGGCGGCCGCCTCAAGTGCGATGGCATGTCGCGGATCGTCGACAGGGAGCGCCGATGCCAGTGCGCGCCAGCACCATGCGCGGCTCAGGTTCAGGCCGTCCAGGTGTGCGATCTTGCCGTCGGTGCGGTCGCTCACCACGGCTGGGATGAACAGCGAGGCGGGCTCGCGCGCGGCGAGGCGCGGGAGGAAGCGGTCCAGCCATCTGGTGTAGCGCTCCGCGGGAAGCGCCACCCGCATGCACTCCGCCTCCATCAGCGCCGACGAGAGGAAGTCGTCGCCACTCGGCTCCCATGCCTGGCAGTCGCCGTCGTCGCCATACCACGCCGCCGCCTTCGCGCGGCACAGGGATGCGAGCGCGTCGTCGCCCGCGCCCTCCGCGTATTCCATTGCCAGCCGCAGCGCGAACGCCGTGTTGAAGTGCGTGCCCACCCGCACCGGGTACGTCGCCTTCGGCAGGAACGACATGAACCGCTCCACGAACGCCGCGGCGAGCGGTGCCAGCGCGTCGGCCCAGCGCTGCGCGGCATGTGCATCACCACCCTCGTGCCGGCGAAGCTCGGCGTCGAGCATCAGCAGCCACGCCCACCCGTACGGCCGCTCGAAGCCGGCGCGCATCGGCGATGCCAGGTACTCCACCTCCACCGCGACGTTCGCCGCGGTGAGCCGCTCGTCGAACAGCGCGACGATCGCCTCGCGCTCCGGCAGGGCCGGGAATCGGCGCAGCACCGTGGCCAGCAGCCACCAGCCATGGACACACGAGTGCCAGTCGAAGCTGCCGTAGAACACCGGATGCAGCGCGTGCGGGGCGCGGACGTCGCCCGCGTCGCGCAGCACGTGGTCCAGCTTGTTCGGGTACTCGCGCGACACGTGCGCGAGCGCCAGCCCCGCGAAGCGCGACGCGAGCGCCGGGGTGAGCGAGGCAGGGGCCGTCATCGGCGGTAGACGAACAGGTACATGATCGCGGTGTTCGCGGCGAGCAGCAGCAGCGCGGTCGGCACCTGCGCCTTGATGACCGCGTTCTTGTCGGGCAGCTCGAGCAGCGCGGCCGGCACGATGTTGTAGTTGGCGGCCATCGGCGTCATGAGCGTGCCGCAGAAGCCGCTCAGCATCCCCACCGCGGCCATCACCACCGGGTCGCCGCCGAAGCGCACCATCACCAGCGGCAATCCGATGCCTGCCGTCATCACCGGAAAGGCGGCGAAGGCATTGCCCATGATCATCGTGAAGAGCGCCATCCCCACCGTGTACGTGACCACCGCGACGAACGGGCTGCCGAGCGGGATCCACTGCTCCGCGAGCGTCGACACAACGCGCCCCACGCCGGCCACCGCGAAGAGCGCGCCGAGGGCCGCGAGCATCTGCGGCAGCACCGCCGCCCAGCCCACCGCATCCAGGAGCCGTCGCGCCTCCACCACCGGCGCCGATGCCGGCGGACGCAGCATCGCCATGCCCACGACGAGCGCCACCAGCGTCGCGATGCCGAGCGACACCTGCGTCACCTGCTTCGGGTCCACCAGGTGCACGCCGCCGATCGCGGCGCTCTTCAGCGCCCAGTTCCCGAGCAGCGTGACCGCGGGAATCACGAGCGCGGGGATGAACAGCCGGTTGCCCCATCGCGCCGCGCTCGCCTCGCGCGCCGCGCGCCCGGCGCTCTCGCGCGTGCCCTGGCCGAGTCCCGCCACGCCGCCCACCAGCACCATTGCCAGCACGATCACGCCGGTCACGAGGTGGGGCAGGTGGCTGCTCGCCACGAAGGTGAGCGCCCACAGCGCCCAGAACGCGGTGGTGCGCCACCGCCGCGGATTGCTCGCATCGCGCGCGCTCGCCACGGCCACCCCGAGCAGGAGCAGCCCCATGAGCCAGTAGACCGCCTCCAGCCCGATCACGGCTCGCCCCCCACGGCCGCGGCGCCCGGCGTGCGGCGCAGCCGGCGGTCGAGCAGCGCGAGCCGCACGAAGTGGATCACCAGCGCGCAGACCGCCGTGGGCACCGCCCACAGCGCCAGGTGCGCCGCCTCCACCCGCACCCCGTTCTGCTCCAGGAACCCCTTGATGAGCAGGATGGACCCGATGGCGATGAAGATGTCCTCGCCGAAGAAGACCGCGATGTTGTCCACCGCCGCAGCGTGCGCCCGGATCAGGAAGCGCGTCTCGTCGGTCAACGGGCCCACCCGGTTCTCGGCCGCGCCCTCGGCCATCGGCGCCACGAGCGGGCGCACCATCTGCGCGTGTCCGCCCAGCGAGGTGAGGCCGAGGGCGGCGCTCACCTGCCGCACCGCGAAGTAGAGCATCAGCACGCGGCCCGTCGTGGCCGCGGGAATGCCGGCGATCGCGGCGCGCGCGCGCTCCTTGAGTCCGGCGCGCTCCAGCAGCCCGATCACCGGGAGCACCAGCCACACGATGGCGATGTACCGGCTCTCCGTGAATGCCTTGCCGAACGCGGTGATCACGCCCACGAGCCCGAGGCCGGCGGCGAGCCCGGTGGCCAGGCCGGCCACCGTCACCACCAGCAGGGGATTCAGCCGCAGCGCGAAGCCCGCGACCACGATGACGACGCCGATCAGGGTGAGCACGGCTCTCCGGTAACGAGACGAGGAACTGGGATGCGTCGGGAACGAAGCGTCAGGCGCCCTGATGCACCAGTCCGCCGATGGCCGCGCGCAGCCGCGGGAGGGCGCGCGCGATCTCGTCCAGCGACACGGCGCCCACCGAGAGG
>JAQBPZ010000146.1 GCA_028287225.1 Gemmatimonadota bacterium | reverse complement strand
AATGGGCCCGCCATGCCCTGTTGCGACGAGCGGGTATCGCTCCTTTTCGTCGAGATGGTACGAGGGCCGGCCCTCGCGACTTTTGAGGGGTGCGGGGCGGATATCTCCGCCCCGCACGAGGGGTCGGGACGGTGCCAGCACTGCAACAGCATTTGACCACGGAGGACGCGGAGGACGCGGAGGACGCGGAGGACGCGGAGGACTGCTCAGGGCCGTCGCGCAACGGGGCTCCCTCCATCCTTGCCGCACCGGACCTCCCGTGCCTCATCCGAGATCGCGGGAGAGCCGGCCACCGTGAGTTTGGGGGGGGTGCGGGGCAAAGATCTCAGCCCCGCACCCTCCATCAGTTGCGAGGGTTAGCCCTCGTAAGATCTCGACGAGTAAAGGAGCGGTGTCCGCGCGTCGCACGAGAGCGTGGCGGGCCATTTGGAGGGCCACTCGTCGTACGACGGATCCGTTGGATGCGTGAGCAGTTCCAGTCGGTTGACCTCCAGCCCCGCTCGCCGAGGCCAAGCCGCCGGTACGATGGAATCCGCGGTTGAACAGGATCAGGCGACCGCCACTACGTCGATGGACGTGACCGATGGTGCCGGGCAGCAGGGCTTCAGGACTGGCGCACGTTCGCCGAAGATGCAGATTCGGCGGGCGTCCCTGTCATGACGCTCACCCGGGAGAGACCTCCATGCCGCGCTCGTTCGTCTCGCTGGCCATCGCGCTCGCCGTCGCACTGCCGGCCGGCGCGCAGACCGTGCAGTACACCTCCCCCGCGGGCGTCGCCTATCGCTCGCAGGACGATACCGGACCGATCGCGCGGGCAGCGCGGGCGCTCGCCGCCGAGCCGCTGCGCGTGCAGCGGTTCATCGAGCTTGGCGTGGCCCAGGCGGGAGCGCGGCAGATGCAGGAGGCGGTGCAGACGTTCACGCGCGCGCTCGCCGTGGCACCGAACGACCCGATGCTCTACCGCTGGCGCGGGCATCGCAACCTCTCGGTGCGCCAGTTCGACCGTGCGATGGCCGACCTCACGCGCGGCTACGCCCTGGACAGCACCAACTACGGCATCCTCTACCACCTCGGCGTGCTGCGCTTCATCCGCGGCGACTTCAATGCGGCGGCCGATGCCTTCGCACGCGCGCAGCCGCGGGCGCCCGATGCCGGCGAGCTGGCGGGGTCCACGGACTGGCTATGGATGTCGCTCCAGCGTGCCGGCCGAGGCGCCGAGGCGGAGGCGATGCTCGCGCGCCGCCCGGACAGCCTGGCGACGACGGCCGCGTACGCGAAGCGGCTGCGCATGTATCGCGGCGAGCTGGCGCCCGGGGCTTTGATTGCGCCGTCGGACACCGGGGACGTGGACGTCGCGACGCTCGCCTTCGGGCTGGGCAACTGGTACCTGGTGCATGGCGACACGAGCCGCGCGCGCGCGCAGTTCCTGCGCTCCGTCGCGAGCGGCGGCTGGCCGGCCTTCGGCTTCATCGCGTCGGAAGCGGAGCTGGCGCGGCTCGATCGGCGCTAGCTCCATCAACTGCGTCTGAATGCAGTTGCTGGGCTGTGATGAGCGACGGGCCGGCATCTCGGTGCGAGATGCCGGCCCGTCGTCGATCGACCTCCTGCAACTACTTCAACGCAGAGGACGCAGAGGGAACGGCGAGGACGCAGAGGAAGACACACCCCTAGTCCTCCAGGCTCCTCTCTGTGTCCTCTGCGCCCTCCGTGGTAGAACGCCCTTTCAACAGCGTTTGACCACAGAGGACACAGAGGGCACGAGGGGAACGCCGGAGCGGCAGTCCTCCGCGTCCTCGCTGTTCCCTCGCGCCCTCTGTGTTGAAGCCCTTGACCTTGTTACTTGCGCCCTCTGCGTTGAAGCCGTTGACCTTGCCTGGTCAAATGCCGGCGAGCTGACGCACCGCGCCGGCGAGCATGGTCACCTTGCCGCCGTCGCTCGAGCTGCCCGCCTCGGCGGACAGCTGCGTGGCCAGCAGGGCGAGCGCACCCTGCCGCGCGCCGCCCGAGGCGCGCTCGGCGTTCGCGAGGGCGTCGCGGACCGACGCGAGGCGCGACGACGACAGGCCGCGCGACCGCTCGAGCTGATCGACGTACGCCCGCGCGAGCGCGAAGGTCGGCGGCCAGGTGAGCTTCGGCTGGCCCTGCGCGTTGAGGTAGTCGAAGTGCACCGACTTCGCGGCATCGAGCTCGTTCTGCGAGATGAAGGCGCTCGGCGTGAGCTCGAAGATGTCGAGACCGCGCGCGATCTCGCTGCTCACCAGCACGCCGTTGTACCAGTAGACCGACCAGGTGCCGCCGCTGCCCATGCGCGTGGAATCCACGGGGCCGCGGTCGAAGAAGGCGATCTCCTTCGGGTTGCGGGCGTCGGTCCAGTCGAACAGGGAGACGCCGCCCTGGTACCACGACTGGATCATCACGTCGCGGCCGGGGATCGGGACGAGCGAGCCGTTGTGCGCCACGCAGTTCTCGTACTGCGTCTGCGCCGCCGGAAGCTTGTAATAGCTCTGGAACTGCATCTGTCCGTTCACGATCGTGAAGATCGCGTCGGCGCCCCACTCCTTCCGGTCGGTGGCGCGGCACTTCGGCTGCCCGCCGCCGCCCCACTCGTCGCTGAACAGCACCTTGGTGCCGTCGTTGTTGAACGTGGCCGAGTGCCAGTAGGAGAAGTTGGAGTCGGCGACGGCGCTGATGCGCGTGGGGTGCGCGGGATCGCGGATGTCGAGCAGCATGCCGTAGCCCTCGCAGGCGCCGCCCGCCAGGCCGATGGCCGGATACACGGTGATGTCGTGGCACTGCGTGGGGCCGTGGTGGCTATCGTCCGGCGGGAACATCCCTGCCAGCATGGCGGGCAGGGCGCGCCGCAGCGTCGCGCTGTCTTCCGCGGTGGCAGCCGCCGCGCCGGAGCCGCCGCGCGCGCGGACGATGCTGTCGAGCAGGGGGCGGATCATGCCGCTGGGGAGGACGCGCTCGGCGCCGAAGAAGACGCCGGTGAACTCACCATGGGCCTTCGCCGCGTCGAGCCGCTGCCGGCTGGCGGCGATGTCCTCCGGCGCCTCGCCATGGCGGGCCGGCGCGGTGAGGTCGTTGAAGATGCGCGGCGAGCTGACGATGGCCGCCTGCTCGGGGTGCGCGAGCGGCACCTTGATGACCTCGATGCGGAAGAGCGCGGAGTTGGGATCCTTGTCCGGCGTCGCGCTCACGCAGCCCGGCAACTCCTCCGCCGAGCGGACGTTCGAGGAGCCGGAGATGTAGACGTAGACGTTGTCGGCGTCCTTCGGATCCACGAGCAGGGTGTGCGTATGCGAGCCGCGGCAGGTCTGCACGTTGCCGACGTTGCGCGGGTTGGCGATGTCGCTGATGTCGAAGATGCGCAGGCCGCGGAGACGCTCGCGGCTCACGGGGGCGGTGACGCCCTGGGTGCCGCAGTCGAGGCGGCCGGTGAGCCCCTCGCCGGAGACGAACAGCAGGTTGCGGTAGACGCTGACGTCGCTCTGCGAGGCGGGGCAGACGTAGGCGGTGCGCAGCGTGGGGCGGGTGGGGTTGCTGATGTCCCACACCTGGTAGCCGTTGTAGTTGCCCTGGATGGCGTAGTTGCCGGTGAAGGCGAGGTCGGAGTTGGTGATGCCCACGAACTTCTCCGACGGCGGCGTCTTCGACAGCACGCGCATGTTCCACGACGCCTCGCCGGCGTCCATGAGGCCGGCGCGCAGTCCGACGCGCGGATCGGGCGACGGGGGCGTCGTCGACATGCTCGAGGACGAGCCGGACATGCTGCCCATGCCGGAGGTCGTCGTTGCCGGAGCGCACGCGAGCATCGAGGCGGCGCCGACTGCGAGCGAAAGGCTGAGGAATGGCGCGACGCGCGATCGCGCGGCCGCCGGTGAGGACTGGAACCCTGCTGACATCATGAGAACCTCTGCTGGTGCGGAGTGGGTGGGGCGGTACTGCTTGCTACGCGTGCGGCGGGATCACGGCGCGGTCATCACGTCGGCAAGGAGGCGCTGCATGCGCGCGATCTCGGTGGTCTGGTCGACGTTCACGTCGTTGGCGAACTTGAAGACGGTCTCGTCCTGCGCGGCGCCGGGCGTCGCGAACAGGTCGCGCACCATGGAGGTGGCGCCGCGATGGTGCTGGATCATGTCCACGAGGAAGAGGCGGTCGAACTCGGGGCCGCGGGCGCGCTCCAGCTCGGCCATCTGCGCGTCGGTGAGCATGCCGGGCATCATCATCTCGTGCTCCATCCCGTCCATCGTCATCTTCATGGGGCCGGGCCGGGCCTCGGGCACGGGCAGGCGCCGGTCCGCGAGCCAGCGCTGCATGGTCGCGATCTCGTCCTGCTGCGCGTTGATGATGCGCTCGGCCAGGCGGCGCACGGCTGGGCTGGCGCCATGCGTGGGCGCCATGCGCGACATCACGATGGCCTGCGCGTGGTGGCCGATCATGGCGGACATGAAGTGGATGTCGGCCGCCGTGAAGGGATAGCGGAGGCTGTCGGCGCGCGCGCGGGCAATGGCGGCGGCCTGTCCCTGCTCTGCGGACGGCATGACGACGGGTGCCGGTGCCTGGGGGGCCGGCGTCGTGGAGACGCTGCCGGGGGTCGTCGACCCCGCGCAGGCCGTCAGGGCAACGAGCGCGACGGCGTGGCGAGCTTGTCGGTGGATCATGGCGCACCATCTGGCGATCGGATCGATGGAGGCGACGCCTCCCGAATCTGCATATTACCCGGCGTGGTGCGCGTGGTAAGGGGGACGCCTCTGGAAGGCGCTGTCAACTGCTTCAACGCAGAGGGCGCCCCGACACTACGTGCGGGGTAAACTCGGGGAACGGCGAGGGCGCCTTCCTGAGTCAGTCCTCCGTGCCCTCTGTGTCCTCTGTGGTTAAACGCTGTCGAAAAGGCGTTTAACCACAGAGGACCCGGAGGACACAGAGGGGAATGTTTGAGCGGCAGTTCCTCTGCGACCTCGCCGTTCCCCCTCTGCGACCTCCGCGTTGAGGCAGTTGACTGGAAAACCCTCACCACCGACGGCTCAATGCAGATCGGCGGTCCCGATCTCCAGGTCGCGCGTGTCGAAATAGGTGCGGAAGCGGGTGACGCGTCCGTCGGGGATCTCGGCCACGCTCACGCCACTGTACGTCACGGGCGCGCCCGTGGCCGTCACCCCGCGGCTCGTCCACTCGAGCATCACGGTGCCATCCCGGCCCTCGACGATCTTGTCGAACTCGGAGTGGATCTCGTCGAACGAATCGCGGTACATGCGCCAGAACCGGCGTGCGCCGTCCTGTCCGCGATGGGGCATCGTGTCGGTGGGCCCGCGCACCTCCGCACGCTCGTCGAACAGCATCACCATGCGCTCCACGTCGCCGGTCTCCTCCAGCACATGCAGCGCCGCCGCGAAGCGCAGGGCGTCGTTCACCCGTTCGCCCTGCGCCTCGCCGGTGCCGCTCGACGCCGCCGGTGCAGGGGTCGCGTTCGTCGCTGCTCCAGCCGCGCCCGCCGCGCCCGCCGCGCCCGCCGCTCCAGCCGCTCCAGCCGCTCCAGCCGCTCCAGGCGCTCCAGTCGCGACGTCGAGCGGCGAGGGTGCCGCGCCGCCGGTGCGCTCCTTCGTAGTGCCCATGAGATTGCCAACCGCCTGCATGATCTGCCGCTCCAGCCCCTCGATGGGATCGGCGAGCAGCTTGTGCAGCCCCTCCACCGCGCTGGCGACGCCGTGCGGCAGCGTGCCCGCCCCGATGCCGCGCTCGCGCAGCGTCTTCTCCACCCACGCGTAGTGCCGCTCCTCGTCGGCGGCGCCACGGCGCACCACGTCGACCGCGTCATCCGGAAGCGCCGAGCTCGCCGCACGGCGATACTTGTCGCGCGCCTGGCCTTCCACCGCCTTGAAGGCGAGCAGCAGGGTCGCGTCGCCCGGCGCGGCGCCCAGCGCCTGCACCGCCAGCTTGAGCGGCGCCGTGGGATGCGGCAGCTCCAGCGGCAGCCCGCCTCGCGCGCGCACGAGCGCGGCGAGCTCCTCGATGTGCCGCTTGTGATCGGCCCGGTACTCCACGAGCTGCTCGCGGTAGCGCGCGTCGCGCACCAGGTCGATCGCGATGGTGTAGGCCTGCACGGCGTCGTGGTCGAGCTGCAGGAGGTCGTTCAGCTCGGCGATCACGCGATCGTCGCGCTGCGATGTGGATGTCGGCATGAGGTCTCGCTCCGGGTCGCTCGGGATGCACTGCGAGCTGCACCGGTTTGCAAACGACGTTCCGCACCCGGGCCGGCTGCTGTCAGAGTACGCAAATCATTGCGACGGCTGCTGTCAGCGTACGCGAATCACTGCGAATGGGCAGCGAATCGCCGCGATGCCACCCTGTCAAAGGATGAGCGCGGTATCGCGGCGATTCGCTGCCCATTCGCGGATATTCGCGTACGGAGAAGGAGGTTCAGTCCTCGGCGACACCGAACCGCCGCATGACTTCGAGGTCCCTGCCGATCTCGGCCGACATCGACGCCGCGATGTCGGTGAGGACGTCGATCACCTCTCGCGGGCGCGCCACCTGGCGGACGTCCTGTCCGCCATCCCACCGCGCGAGTGCCAGCGCGTGCGTGGGCACGCGGCGGAGATGGATGTGATCCCAGCGCTTCACGTCCGCGAGCACGGGGTCGCTCTGCGGGATGCGCACGATTACGCGCGTGCTCCCCACGCGCAGCAGGCCGTCGGCACCGAGGGCGAGCACGGCGATGTGGGCGTACTGCCGGTTCCAGCCCTCCGCCACCCGGTGCGGGAAGGAGAGGTCCAGGTACCGGCCCATCACCATGCGATGCGGCACGCGCCGGAAGGTGAGCCAGCGAAGCAGGCGCGGCCCGGGCAGGAATCCGGTGAAGCGGTGCATCGGCAGCTCGTCGAAGTGCTGCGCGAGCTCGCTCGCCAGCCCCTGCGCCAGCTCCACCAGCACGCGCGCCGGCGCTACGCCCCCGGTGGCCGCCGCCATCGCGGCGCGGCTCCGCTGAAGCTCCGCCCGCGCTTCGAGCGCCAGCTTGCCGGGCTGCGGCTCGGCGTCGTCCGGGGTCGGGTCCGTTGCCATGTACGGGCGAATTGGAGGTACAGGCACTCCTGCGTCGCAAGATGGGCTCCGGCGCGCGCGAGTTCAAACGGGTGCGCCTCCGGGTGCGCCACACCAACGGAACGGTTGGTGCCTGCAGACGCAGCCATGAACCCTCTCATTCCGGGGCGGCAACGCCGAGCCGCGCTCGCCACCCCACTGTTTCTCTCCGGGTGCCTCGCCGGCTTTCCCGCTCGGCCCGACGTTGCACCGCAGCCCGGGTTCGACCCCACCGCGTTCTTCGCCGGCCGCACGCACGGTGAAGGCACGCTCGACGTGCGCGTCGGCACGGAGCGTACGCTGCGGGTGGAGGGCACCGGGCACACGGCGGCGGACGGGAGCTTCGTGCTGGACCAGACGATCACCTTCGACGACGGTGCCGTGGAGGCGCGCACGTGGGCGCTGCGCCGCGTGGACGCCACGCACTACACGGCCACGCTGAGCGACGCGAAGGGCGACGTGTCGGCGGAGACGACGGGCAACCTCTTCCACCTGCGGTACCTGCTGCGGCAGCCGGCGGTGTACATGGAGCAGTGGCTCTACCTGCAGCCAGGCGGCCAGTCCGTGCGGAACGACGCCCAGGTGACGGTGCTCGGCGTGCCCTGGGCGCGGCTGTCGGAGGTGATCACCCGTGTCCGGTGAGCGGACGTCGTTCCTCGACTACCTCGACAAGGTGCACGGCCGCACCCGTCGCGCCGCCGCGCTCGTGCCGCGCGGCGAGCTGGAGTGGGCGCCGGCGGCCGATCGCTTCACCTTCGGGGACCTGATCCGCCACCTCGCGGGCATCGAGCGGTGGATGTACGCCGAGACCGTGCACGGGCGGCCAAGCCGGTACCCGGGACATCACCGCGCGCTCGCCGAGGGGCTCGACGCGACGCTCGCGTACCACGACGCCCTCCACGCGGAGTCGCGCGCGCTGTTCGCGGAGCTGTCCGATGCGCAGTGGGAGGCGAAGTGCCTGACGCCGGCCGGCGTCGCGATCACGACGTCGAAGTGGCTGCGGCTCATGGTGGAGCACGAGGCGCATCACCGGGGGCAGCTGTACCTGATGCTCGGCCTGCGCGGCGTGGCCGTGCCGCAGCTGTACGGACTCACCGAGGGCGAGCTGCTGGCGCTGTCGGGAGCGCAAACGAGTAACGAGTAACGCGTAACGCGTAACGAGTAAGTCGAGGAGCGTCCCGGGCGGATGGTCATCCCACAGCCGCAGGCTGTTAGGACCTTGCATCTCGATGGAGCGGCTGGGCCGTCCGCAGGGACGGTAGTTCCCAACGCGCGGTGCGCGTGGGATGACAGACGCTCGGGACGCACTCCGCCCGGGTTACTCGTTACTCGTTACGCGTTATCTTTCCCTCATGTCCCACACCGGTCCCATCTACGACGTGACGCCGCCCAGCGCCGGACGCACGCGCAGCGTGCAGGTAGCGAAGGCGGGCGCGAGCTTTGGCAGCGCCCTCGCCATCGCGATCTCCTGGAGCGTTCACAAGTCCATCATCTGGGCCATCATCCACGGCTTCCTGTCGTGGGTCTACGTCGCTTACTACGCCATCACGCGCTGACGCGCCCCTGCTCCCCGCCCCGATGCTCGCTCTGATCGCGCTCGCAGCCCTGCTCCTCCTTCCGGCTCGCGCGGTGGCGCAGGCCGGCAGCGTGTCCGACACCGGCACCGTCACGATCCACGCCGCCACGCTGCTCGACGGCCGCGGCGGATCGCGGCGCAACGCGACGGTCACCGTGCGAGGCGGCCGCATCGTGGCCGTCACCACCGGCCGTGCAGGGCGCGCGTCCTCATCACGGGCGACGTACGAGCTGGGCACCCTCACCCTGCTGCCCGGGCTGATCGACACGCACGTGCACCCGGGCTGGTACATCACGAGCGAGGGACGCCTGCATCGCGATGCCGACGCCGATTCGCCCGCGACGTCCGCGCTCGCGATGGCGGGCAACCTGTACGCGACCCTCATGGCCGGTGTCACCACCATCCAGAGCGTGGGCGGCAGCGAGGACCTCCCGCTGCGCGACGCGGTGGCGCGCGGCGTGATTCCTGGTCCGCGCATCCTCACCTCGCTGCAGCCGCTCGCCGATGCGCGCCTGAGCGCCGACTCGCTGCGCGCGCTCGTGCGCCTGCGCAAGACGCAGGGCGCGGATCTCATCAAGCTCTTCGCCTCGCAGGGGCTTGGCGCGGGCGGCGCGCAGACGCTGAGCGATGCACAGCTCGTCGCCATCTGTTCCGAGGCGAAGTCCCTGGGACTCCGCACCGTGGTGCATGCCATCAGCGCGGCGAGCGTCCGCGCCGCGACGCTCGCCGGCTGCAGCCAGATCGAGCACGGGATGCTCGTGGGCGACGCCGAGCTGGCGCTCATGGCACAGCATGGGACGGTGTTCGACCCGCAGGTGTGCCTGGTGCTCGACAACTACCTCCGCAACAGCGAGGCGTGGACCCGCTCCGGCTTCACGGCGCAGTCGTTCGACGCGCTCCGCCGCGCCCGGTCGGCGACGCCGGCGATGTTCGCGCGAGCCGTCGCCACCCGGGGTCTCGTGATCGTCTACGGGACGGACGCCGTGGCGCTCGCGCACGGCCACAACGCCGAGGAGCTGGCGTGCCGCGTGCGCGAGGGCGGCCAGCGTCCCATGGACGCGATCCGCTCGGCCACGTCGGTGGCAGCGCAGGCGCTGGGCCTCGCGGACCGCATCGGTGCCCTCGCGCCGGGTCTCGACGCCGACATCATCGCCGTGGATGGCGATCCATCGCGCGACGTCACCGCGCTCGGACGCGTGCGGTTCGTGATGCGCCAGGGCGTGGTCTACCGGTAGCCGAGCGGTTCCGCTTGCGGGCTGGCGGAGCAGGCACTGCCACGAGGGACGTAACGGTCGTTGTGTCGTTCCGGCCGGATGACGGGTATGGCGGAACGATGCGCCCACCCTTGCCTTTCCTCCTCATGCGACACGCCTTCGCCCTCAGCAGCCTCGCCGTTGCGTCCCTGTCGCTCGCCGCGTGCGGGGCAGGCATTGGCGAGCCGCTCGTCTGCACCAGTGAATTCAGGCACGGCATCGCGGTCACCGTACGGGACTCGGTGACCGGCGCTCCCGCCGAGACCGGTACGATGGTCCTCGCGGTGGACGGCGCCTTTCGGGACTCCACCGACGTATCGTTCGGCTCGGGGCTCTACCGCCTGGTCGGCGAGCGGCCGGGGACGTACCAGCTCATCGTGCGTCACGCAGGCTACCGCGACTGGACGCGGTCCGGGGTGCAGGTCACCAGCAATGCCTGCCACGTGAACACCACGGCCCTGACGGCGCTGCTGCAGCGCTGAGCGGTTCCGGTGGCTGATCCGGCCTTGTCGTTCTTCATCCGACCCGTCTCGCACTTCAACGCGTTCGAATTCCGCCGCCCATGGAATCGCTGTTCTCCCGCGCCTCCGCGGTCGACGTCGTGCAGTGCGCGCTCCCGTCAGGGGAAGCGGCGCCGCTGCGGCGCCTCACGATCCGCTTCGGCCGCGCGAGCCCCGATCGGCTGCCCGAGGGGGCGCTGCCGGCGACGTACACGGTGAAGCCCCTGGTCACCTTTCATGGCGCGGCGATGTTCGGCGAGCTCGCGGTGCTGCGCTGGCTGGAGGTCGACGGGTGGGAAGGGGTGTGGCTGGACACGGTCCATGCGCGGCGCGCCTGGCGCGAGATGCCGAACCATGCCGTGCCGGTGGCGCTGCCGGCGCCGGCCCAGGCGCTGTACGACGCCATCGTCCAGGCCAACGGCGGCCGGGCGGGGGGCAGCTTCGACGTGATGGCGTGGCGTGGCGCGCACACGATCTTCGTGGACTATCGCGGACCCGGCGAGCGGCCCTCGCGCCAGACGGGCCGCTGGATTGCGGCGGCGATCTCCGCCGGTGTCTCGCCCAACGACCTGCTCATCGTGGTGGCGGCCGACGAGGGGTGACCGTGCTTGCGCGCGGCGCGGCCTCGTCCAGATTCAGGCACGACGCGACGCGGCGGCGACCGGCCCATGACTCCCACTCCCACGATCATGATCGCTTCCCTGCCTCGCCGCGCCGGCTGCATCACCCTGCTCGCGCTCGCCGCCTGCGCCTCGGGCGCGCGTGGAGGCGCCGAGTCGACGCGAATCACCCCACCGAGGATCCTGAACACCATCAACCGGCCCGAGCTCGTGGCGCCGAGTCGCGGGACGGGCGAGTTCCGCGTGGACATCTCGGTCATGGTGGATCCCGATGGACGTCCGGACATGACGTCGTTCAAGCTCACGGGCAACGCGATGTCGGAAAACCGCAATGCGCTCACCGACTGGATCGCGCGCAGCGTCTTCGACCCGGCCAAGGCGGACGGCGTGCCGGTGCGCTCCGAGTACAAGACGTCGCTCAAGGCAAGGTTCTCGGTGCGGCGGATGTGAGTGACCGCACGCGCCACCATGGCAGACATCGGTCCATGGCATTCTCGCTGAAGCGACTGACGACGCGCGGCCTGTTCACCGCGTGGAGTGTCTACTGGGCAGCGCTGCTCGTCGTCGCCGGACGCACGCTGGTGCGCATCGTCGGCATCGTGTCGAGCGCGGCGAAGGGACATGCCAGCGTCACCGCCACGCTCGATGACGGCCGCGTGCGCCTCGATGCGCTGCTCGACGGACGCATGGTGGAGAGCGGCTCCGCGTCGCTCCTGGCGCTCGCGCTGTGGATCGCCGGCCCGCCGCTCCTGCTCTGGCTCGTGTGGCTGCTCCAACGGCCGCCGCACGACGCGGTGCCGGACGGCGCGCGCGATCCGCTGCTGACCGGGCAGCGCTGGACCCCGACGTCGTATCACGCGGCACTCCGCCGCGAGACCATGCGCGAACAGGACGAGGTATAGCCGTGCCGATCGAGAACGTGTCAGACACCGCCCGCTGGGTGGCCATGTACCGCGCCATGGAGACGGCACGCCCCGATGCGCTGTTCCGCGATCCGTACGCCGAACGGCTCGCCGGCCCCAAGGGACGCGAGATCGTGGACGGGCTGAAGAACGGGCGGCGCATGGCGTGGCCGATGATCGTCCGCACGGCGGTGCTGGACGAGATGATCCTGGACCGCGTGCGCAACGCCGGCGTGGACACCGTCATCAACCTGGCCGCGGGGCTCGACGCGCGCGCGTGGCGCCTCGACTTGCCTCCGGCGCTCAACTGGTTCGACGTCGACCTGCCCGCGATCACCGCCTACAAGCAGGAGATCATGCGCGACGAGGTGCCGCGCTGCCGGTACGAGGCGGTAGCGGTGGACCTCACCTCCGGCGCGGCACGCGACGAGGTGCTGCGGCGGGTGGCCGGCGTCGCACGCTCCGCGCTCGTGGTGACCGAAGGACTGCTGATCTACCTCACCCACGAGCAGGTGGCCTCGCTCGCGCGCGCGCTGCACGTGCAGGCGAGCATCCGCTGGTGGCTCTCGGACATCGCGAGCCCCATGCTGCTGAAGTTCATGGAGAAGACCTGGGGGGACGCCGCCCGCACCGGCAACGCCCCCTTCCAGTTCGCCATCGCCGACCGCGCCGGATTCTTCCAGCCGCTGGGCTGGCGCGAGATCGCCTTCCGCTCCGGGCTCGACGAATCGCGCCGCCTGGGCCGCGAGATGCCGATGGCGTGGCTCAACAACCTCATGATCGCCCTGCAGCCGAAGCGGCGGCGCGAGGCGATCCGCGCGATGAACGGCTACATGCTGCTGGAGCGCGCCTGACCGGCCGGCGCGCCGCTCAGCGTTCGGCGCGCCGCGCGGCGTCCTCGGCGATCTCCCCGACCGTGCGGTCGCGCACCTCGGGGGGCGTGGTGGCCTGCACGCGCGCCGCTTCGGCGCGGATCGCGTCGGCGTCGTCGTGTACCTGCCGCTGGGCCGCCGCGTTCTCCGGATCCTGCGCGACGCCATCGGGCTGCGAACGGCGGATGTCGTTGCCGGCGTTCCGGCTCCCTGCGTTCTGATCGGCCATTGCGGTGCTCCGGTGAGAGGTCGATGACGTGCCCTGCGGCTGGGGACCAGGCGGGGCAACAAGCATTCCTCCACGGCGAGGCTCCCTCTCGTCGATCGTCGACGACCCGGCACTAGATTCGGCGATGCTTCACACCGTCTGTGTCTTCTGCGCCGCCAATCCCGGCGTGCGTCCCGTCTACGCCGAGCGTGCGCGCGAGATGGGCCGCTTCCTCGCCGAGTCGGGTCGACGCGTCGTCTACGGCGGCGGACGCACGGGCCTCATGGGGGCGCTGGCCGAGGGCGCGCTCGGTGCCGGCGGGGAGGTGATCGGGATCATGCCGAAGCACCTCGTGGATCGCGAGGTGGCGCACACCGGACTCACGCAGCTGCACGTCGTCACCTCGATGCACGAGCGGAAGGCGCTCCTGGCGGAGCTCTCGGACGGCTTCCTCGCGATGCCCGGCGGGCTGGGCACGATGGAGGAGCTGTTCGAGATCTGGACGTGGGGGCAGCTCGGCCTGCATCGCAAGCCGTACGGGCTGCTGGAGATGGACGGCTTCTTCGCGCCGCTGCTCGCCTTCCTGGATCACGCCGTGGGCGAGGGATTCATCGGGCGCGTCAACCGCGAGCTGCTCGTGGTGGACACCGATCCGGCGGCGTTGATCGCACGGATGGAGGCGATGGAGCCCCCGGCGCTGGCGCGGTGGATGACGCGCGAGGAGACGTGAGATCGCGGGTGCAACCGCCCCGAGGCAATGGTGCTGAGGACGGCCGCTCGGACAATCCGCTCGGGACGCATCCAGACGGGGCGGTTCGGATAATCCGCTCGGGACGTATCCAGACGGGGCGGTTCGAACCGAATGCAGCGAGTGCACCGAAAACTGCCGAATCATTCCGGTGTGGCGTCGCCCGTCATCGCGCCGGAAGCACTCGGCAGTTTTCGTTTCGATTCGCTGCATTCGGTTTGAAACGACGCCTCGCGTGGCCGGCCCGGGCGGCCGTCCTCCGCACCCTCTGCGTCGAGGCGGTGCTCCTCGCCGCCACGACACGATGGCGACCTTCGCAGGAACGCGCCGAGGCTGTCGTTCAGGAACTTCGCGCGACTACCATGACGCCCACGCACCTCGAGGCTCGTGGTGGCACCGCATCGCGAGCATTCGCCACCCATTCGGGGGATTCGTGTCCGAAGCAGGGCGACGGCGGCGCCTGCCGGCTTACCCCCGCGCTCGCCACCCCATAACCTCTCCCGGCGGGCATCCCTGCAGCCCGGCCGACGTCACCCCTCGAGAGCGAAGCCCATGCCGAGTCGTGCCACCGTCATCGCGGGTCGACTGTCTGCCGTGGCGCTGCTCTGCATCGGCTGCGCGAACGCCGATCGGCGCGAGGAGACGGCGCGCGCGCCGGTCGTCGCCGCACCCGTCGTCGCGGCGGTGGCCGTCGTCCCGCAGTACGCCGACACCGCGAGCATCGACGCGCGCGTGGCCGAGATCGACCGGTATCTCGAGACGCATCCGGGCCAGGTGTCGTTGTACGCCAGTGTGGAGGGCCAGGCGGCGCTGGTGCCGGTGAAGGATTCCACGGCGTGGCCCGACGAGGTGAGCTCGAGCTACAACCTGGGGGTCGATTCCCTGGGCCGGCCGCTCTGGCACCTTGAGTCGCCAACGAGCGGGTCGGGCGACTGGTACGCGATCGTCCAGCATTGGTTCGCGCCCGACGGGCGCACGATCCTGTACGAGTTCAGGATCTCGGGGTTCTCGGCCGGCTGCACGGACATCCTGCGCGAGACCTGGCGCGTGTACCTGGACCCGGCGGGCCGGACGCTCGCCGAGTCGCGGCGGTATACGGACAAGGACGGCACCCCGGTCCACGCCGAAGACTGCGAGCGGCGCAGCGACGACGCGCCGGCGCCGAAGGCATCGGTGCGCGACCTCCCCGTGCTTCCGAAGTAGTCCGACCCGCCGTCTTACGCTCCGGTCCGCCTGCCGATAATCTCCCGCTTCGGCAGTTCGAGCGACCGACACTCCGGGGGATGATCATGTGGCGTGAATTCAAGGCGTTCCTGCTCACGGCGAACGTGCTCGCCCTCGCCCTGGCCGTGGTCATCGGGGCGGCGCTGGCGAAGGTCGTCAGCGCTCTCGTGGCCGACATCATCATGCCGATCGTCGGGTTCGCGGTGCCGGGCGGCGACTGGCGCGCCTGGGTCTGGCAGGTGGGCTCGGTGAAGCTGGCCCTCGGCGACTTCCTCGGCACCATCGTGGACTTCCTGGTCATCGGGTTCGTGGTCTGGCGCATCAGCAAGGCGTTCATCCGCAAGGCGGAGGAAGCCCCCGTGCGACGCTGCCAGTTCTGCCGCATGCCGATCGACCCGGTGGCGACCCGCTGCCCCCACTGCACGAGCGACCTGGCGCTGCTGCACGCCTGAGCTCGCGCCGGTCGGCTGGTGCTGGGTGCGTACGCGGATCGTCCCGAAGCCCTTTTGCGTACGCGAATCGTCCCGAAGCTGGGTGCGTACGCGAATCGTTCCGAATGGGCGGCGAATTCCACCGAATACATCACGCCGTTTGGGCAGGGACCGAGACTCGTGCGATCGCGCAGGCTCGCGAGGATTCGCTACCCATTCGGGACGATTCGCGTACGGAAAAGGGCTTCCTGGCGGCGTCGTCCTTGCACTCGGGCTCGCTCATGGCGACGAGAGCAAAGCGCAGCGCCCTCATCATTCCCACCGACGAGTCCGACGTCGAGCTCACGGTGGGTGGCAAGGCCGTGCGGCTGACCAACCTGGACAAGCTGTACTGGAAGAAGCCCGACATCACCAAGCGCCAGCTGCTCCAGTACTACGCCGACGTCTCGCCGTGGCTGCTTCCCCACCTCGCCGACCGCGCGATGGTCATGAAGCGCTTCCCCAACGGCGCCACCGGCAAGTGCTTCTTCATGAAACGCGTCCCCGACGGGCACCCCGACTGGCTGGAGACCTGCGCCATCGAGCATGCCTCGGGCAGTGTGATCGACTTCCCGATGGTGCAGGACCTCGCCGCCCTGCTCTGGGTCGTGAACCTCGGCTGCATCGACCTGAACCAGTGGTACGCCCGCTGTGACGACGTGGACCGCCCCGACTACCTGCACTTCGACCTGGACCCGGTAAAGACGGGGAAGAGGGTGAGGTTCAGCCAGGTGCTCGAGGCCGCCCTCGTGGTGGGCGACGCGCTGGAGACGCTCGGGATGACGCCGCTCGTGAAGACCACCGGCTCCGCGGGGTGTCATCTCTACGTGCCGATCCAGCGCGGCCCCACGCAGAAGCAGGTGTGGACCTTCGCCAAGGCCCTCGCGCAGGCACTCGCGGACAAGCACCCGAAGCTGCTGACCGCGGTCTACCGGATCGCCGACCGCCCGGGCGGCCGGGTGCTGGTGGACTACAACCAGAACGCGTGGGGCCGCACCCTCGCCTCGGTGTACTCGCCGCGCCCGAAGCCCGGCGCCACCGTGTCCACCCCGCTGACGTGGGATGAAGTCGACGCGGGCGTCGACATCGCGGACTTCGACATCGACACCGTGCCGCCCCGCCTGCGGGAGCTCGGCGACCTGTGGAAGCCCCTGCTCGGGCAGCGCGGGCGCTTCCGGCTGGAGTCGGTGCTGTGAGCCTGCCCATCGCGCGCACCTACGCGCCCATGGAGGCCCGGCTCGTGGACGAGCTGCCGACGGGCGCCGCCTGGCAGTACGAGCCGAAGTGGGACGGCTTCCGCTGCCTCGCCTTCCGCGACGGCGACCGGATCGACCTGATGTCCAAGGCCGGCAAGCCGCTCGCGCGCTACTTCCCCGACCTGCTCGAGCTGCTCGCGCAGGTCAAGGCACGGCGCTTCGTCATGGACGGCGAGATCGTCATCCCGCACGACGGCTCCCTCTCCTTCGACGAGCTGCTGCTGCGCATTCACCCCGCGAAGAGCCGAGTGCTCACCCTTGCCGCGCGGTCGCCGGCGTCGCTCATCGCCTTCGACCTGCTCGTGGACGCGAAGGGCACCTCGCTCGTGGACGCGCCGCTGTCGGAGCGGCGCGCCGCGCTGGAATCGTTCATGGCGGCCAACGTCGTGCAGGAGCCGCGCCTCCGCCTCAGCCCCGCCACCACGAAGATGGTGACGGTCACGAAGTGGTTCCGCAGCGTGGGCGGTGGGCTCGACGGCGTGATCGCCAAGCAGCTCGACCTGCCCTACCAGAGCGGCAATCGCGACGGCATGCAGAAGATGAAGAACATGCGCACCGCGGAGTGCGTCGTCGGCGGGTTCCGCTATGCCTCCAAGGGCACGAGCCTCGGCTCGCTCCTCCTGGGGCTGTACGACGACGGCGGGCTGCTGCACCACGTCGGCTTCACCTCCAACGTGCCCAACGACCAGAAGCCCGATGTGACGCGCCGGCTGGAGAAGCTGAAGAAGGCCCCGGGCTTCACCGGGCAGGCGCCGGGCGGGCCGAGCCGGTGGAGCACCGAGCGGTCCAGCGAGTGGGAGCCCCTGGCGCCGAAGCTCGTGGTGGAGGTGCAGTACGACCACTTCTCCGGCGGCCGGTTCCGGCACGGCACCTCCTTCCTCCGCTGGCGCCCCGACAAGCCGCCCGCGAAGTGCACCATCGCGCAGGTGGAGCAGGAAGGGCTGTCGGCGCTGGCGCTGCTGCCGAAACCGGGCGCGAAGAAGCGGGTGGCGAAGAAGAGTTAGCCCTGTCGCAGCTCGCTACCTTTCCGCCATGAGCGACGCACTGGTCTCGGTCTGGAACGACATCGGCGGCGTTCGCGTGCATGGACGCGTCTCCACTGCGGCCGCGGGCGGCGTGCCGATCGTCTTCGTGCACGGGCTCGGGGCGTCCGCGCGATACATGGAGCCCACCATGGCGCGGCTCGCCGCGGCGCACCCGGTCGCGGGGCTGGACCTGCCGGGCTTCGGGCGCAGCGGCTCGCCACGGCACGTCCTCTCGCTGGCCGAGCTCGGCGACGCGCTCGCCGCGTGGCTCGATGCGCGCGGCATCGGGCCCGCCGTGCTCGTCGGCAACTCGTTCGGCTGCCAGGTCATCGTCGAGCTCGCGACGCGCCAGCCGGCACGCGCGCTCGGTCTGCTGCTCAACGCGCCGACGATGGACCCGGCGCATCGCTCGGCGCTGGCGGTCATCGCGCGCGTCGTCGCCGACGTGCCGCGCGAATCGCTCTCCCTCGCGCTGCTCGTGGCGCGCGACTACCTGCGCGCGGGACCGCGACGCATCCTCGTCACGCTGCGCTCGGCGCTCGACGACCGCATCGAGGAGAAGCTGCCGCGCATCACCGTGCCGGTCTCGGTGGTGTGCGGCGCGCACGATCCGGTGGTCACCGTGCCGTGGTGCGAGGAGGCCACGCAGCTCGTGGGGCGCGAGCGGTCCGGTGCAGCCGGCGCGACGCTGGCGGTGGCGCACGACGCGGCACACGCGCTGCCCTACGATCCGGACACCTTCGCGCCGCTCATCGTGGCCCTGGTGGAGCGTGTTGCCGGCACCGGCGTCGGCGGCGGGGCATGACCGAGCCGCGCCGGATCCGTTCCATCATCGGCGGCTCCGCCGGAAACCTCGTGGAGTGGTACGACTGGTACGTCTACTCGGCGTTCACCCTCTACTTCGCCAAGTCGTTCTTCCCGCCCGCGAGCGGCACCGCGCAGCTGCTCAACGCGGCGGCGGTGTTCGCGGTGGGCTTCCTCATGCGTCCCGTGGGCGGCTGGCTCATGGGCCGCCACGCCGACCGCCATGGGCGGCGCGCGGCGCTGAGCCTCTCGGTGCTGCTGATGTGCGCGGGCTCGATGCTCATCGCCATCACGCCGAGCTATGCGCGCATCGGCGTGGCCGCACCGACGCTGCTCGTCGTCGCCCGGCTGCTCCAGGGGTTGAGCGTCGGCGGTGAGTACGGAGCCAGCGCCACCTACCTGAGCGAGATGGCCGACCAGCGCCATCGCGGCTTCTGGTCCAGCTTCCAGTACGTCACCCTCATCTCGGGCCAGCTCATCGCGCTCGCCGTGCTGCTGGTGCTCCAGCGCACCCTGAGCGCGACGGCGCTCGAGGAGTGGGGCTGGCGGATTCCATTCGCCATCGGGGGAGCGTTGGCCGTGGCGGCCGCGTGGCTTCGCCGCGGCCTCGACGAGACGACGGCGTTCGATTCCTCGCGGGGGCGGACCCCCGACTCCCCGCTCCGCGCGCTGCTCGGCTACCCGCGGCAGGTCGCCACGGTCATCGGGCTCACGGCGGGAGGCACGGTGGCCTTCTACACCTTCACGACGTACGCGCAGAAGTTCCTCGTCAACACCAGCGGCTTCACCAAGGCGCAGGCGACGGAGATCTCCGCGCTCACGCTCTTCATCTTCATGCTGGTGCAGCCGCTCGTGGGCGCGATCTCCGACCGCGTGGGCCGGCGGCCCGTGCTGATCGCGTTCGGCGTGTGCGGCACGCTCGCCACGGTGCCCCTGCTCACCGCCCTCGGCGCCGCGCGCACGTCCGGCGCCGCAACGCTGCTGCTCCTCGCGGCCCTGCTGGTGGTGAGCGGCTACACGGCGATCAACGCGGTGGTCAAGGCCGAGCTGTTTCCCGCCGAGCTGCGCGCGCTCGGCGTCGCCCTTCCATATGCGATCGCCGTGTCGCTGTTCGGCGGCACGGCCGAGTACCTCGCGCTGTGGGCGAAGCAGGCAGGGCACGAGCGGTGGTTCTACTGGTACGTCACCGCGTGCATCGCCGCATCGCTCTGCGTGTACATCACGATGCCGGAGACGGGGCGGCGGAGTCTGGAGGGGGACGAGGGATCAGGGATCAGTCAGGGATTAGGGATTAGGGATTAGGAACTGCGCGCGCCGCTCGAGCTGTCGACCCGCGTGTCGGCGCGCGGCGTCCCGGGCGGCTGTCATCCCGCAGGAGCGAAGCGAGTGTCGGGACACGCTCTCCCGTGCCTGGGGCCGGCCCGTCCGCAGGGACGGAAGATCCCGACTCGACGCGCTGCGCGCGCTCGTGGGATGACAGCCGCTCGGGATGCGTCCCCGCGCAGTTCCTAATCCCTAATCCCTAATCCCTTTCCTGATCCCTCATCCCGCCTCCGTCCGTTAACATTCGCCGATGATCTCCGAGCCAGGCGCCACCGCGCTCCTCTTCCTTGGCATCGGTGGGTTGCTCGCCGCCAGCGCGGTGCTCAGCCGGGCGAGCCAGCGGTTGAGCGTTCCCCTCGCCCTGCTGTTCCTGGGCATCGGCGTCGCCGCCGGCAGCGAAGGGATCGGGCGCATCCCGTTCGACGACTACCAGTTCGCCTTTCGCGCGGGCTCCGCGGCGCTCGTCCTCATCCTGTTCGACGGCGGGCTCAAGACGCCGCTCTCCGCCATTCGCCGAGTGGCGGCCCCCGCCGCGGTGCTGGGCACCATCGGCGTGGCGGGCACCGGGCTGCTCGTGGCGCTGTTCGCGTGGCTGCTCGGCCTGCAGTGGGCGCCGGCGCTGCTGCTGGGTGCGGTGGTCTCGTCCACCGATGCCGCCGCCGTGTTCTCCGTGCTGCGCGGCAGCGGCACCACCATCGACCACAAGCTGAGCGCCACCCTCGAGGTGGAGTCCGGGCTCAACGACCCCATGGCGGTGATCCTCACCACCGTGCTCACCGAGAACCTGCTTGGCACGGGCGCGCTGTCCCTGTCGAGCATCGTGCTGGAAGTGGTGCAGCACATCGTCATCGGTGGCATCGCGGGGTTGGCCGTCGGCTACGGGACCCTGCGCGCCCTGGCACGCTACCGGCTGCCCGCCGGCGGACTCTACCCGGTGCTCACGCTGGGTGCCGCGCTGCTCGCCTTCGCCATTCCCACGCTGCTGCACGGCAGCGGATTCCTTGGCGTGTACGTGGCGGCCGTGGTGCTCGGCTCGGGACGCCTGCCGTATCGCGCGAGCCTGCTGCGCATGCACGACGCGCTCGCCTGGTTCAGCCAGGTCGCGATGTTCCTGATGCTCGGCCTGCTCGTGTACCCCACGCACCTGCTGGCGGTGGCGCCCGTGGGGCTGATCCTCGCGCTGCTGCTGGCGTTCGTTGCGCGGCCGGCCGTGGTGGCGCTCTGCCTGCTGCCCTTCCGCTATCGGCCGCGCGCCGTGGCCTACCTGGGCTGGGTGGGGCTGCGTGGCGCCGTGCCCATCATCCTCGCGGTGTTTCCCGTGCTGATGCGGGCGCCCGGCGCGGAATGGCTGTTCAACGTGGTGTTCTTCATCGTGGTGGTGAACTCGATCATCCCCGGCGCCACCGTGCCCTGGGTCACCCGGCGGCTCGGCCTGGCCACGGAGGCGCCACGTGCTCCCCAGGCGGTGCTGGAGATCGAGTCCCACCTGGAGCTCAACGCCGAGCTCCTCGGCTTCACCATCGACGAGGCGCTGCCGGCGGCAGGCGAGATGATCTCCGCTCTGCCATTTCCCGAGGGCGCCGCGGTCGCGATGATCGTCCGCGGCCGCGAGCTCATCGCGCCCAAGGGCTCCACGCGGCTGGAGCCGGGCGACCACGTCTACGTCATCACCACGCACGACGACCGCGGGCTGGTGGAGCTGTTGTTCGGCCATTTCGCCGACGAGTGACCCACCGCGTCTGCCCCTCTATCCGGACGATCCTTCGGCGGGCAGTGCTGGCCACTCAGTCGACGGGGGAGACTGCATCGAACGGATGAACGGATGTGACTGATCCACGCGGTCGCGCTGGATGAGTCCATCGCACCCGGCCGGGATGTTTGAGGGTGCGTGGCTGCCCGGGTACCACCGCGAGATGTCAGTGTGCGGCAGACATCACTGCTGGCTCCGCGATGAGAATCGAGCGAGTGCGTGCGAGCCAGCCCCGCACCCTCAAATATCCCGACCCTGCGACGCGATCTCATGGCTGCCTGCCAAGTGGCATCCGTCACGATCGGTTTCATCCGTTCGATGCAGTCTCCCCCGTCGACTGAGTGGCCAGCACTGCCCGCCGAAGAGCTGTGCCGATAGAGGGACACCCGATCGGCCGACGGCTCAGCCGCGCGCCAGGAAGATGGTGAACACCGAGCCCACCCCTTCCTCGCTCGAGACGGTGAGGTCGCCACCCATGCCCTGGGCGAGATCGCGGCTGATCGTCAGGCCGAGGCCCGTGCCCTCCGCGCGTCCCGCGCGGCTCATGTTCACCTGCACGAAGGGGTCGAACACCTGTGCGAGCCGTTCGGCGGGGATGCCGCATCCGGTGTCCTGCACCCGGAGAAAGACCCGGGCGTGCGAGTCCGGGTCCTCTCCTGCATCGACCCGGACGAGGCCGCGCGGCTCGGTGAACTTGGTCGCGTTGGACAGCAGGTTGAGCAGCACCTGCTCCAGCTTCTCCCGGTCCGCACGTGCCGAGAGTCCGGCGGGCACGCTGATCTCGAACCGGAGGCGGCGTTCGGCGAGCTGTGGCGCGACCATCGGCTCCACGGTCTCCACCACCTCGCGCAGCGTCACGGTGGTGATGTCGTACTCCACGCGGCCGGACTCGATGCGCGCCAGGTTGAGCACCTCGTTCACGAGCCGGAGCAGGTGGACCTGCGCGCGCGAGATGCGGTCCAGGGCCGCGTGCTGCGCCTCGGTGACCGGGCCGTGGATGCCCATCTCCATGAGCTGCACGTAGCCGCCGATGGCATTGAGCGGCGTGCGGAGCTCGTGGCTCATCATCGCGAGGAAGCTGCTCTTCGCCCCGTTCGCGTCCTCCGCCATCACCCGCAGCCGCTCGAGCTCCTCGGACCGGTCCAGCAGGTCCTCGTTGATCGTGCGCAGCTCCTCGCTCTGCGCCTCCAGCTCCACGGCCTGCTCCTCGAGCTTCTGCTGGCTCACCTCCAGCTCGCGCGTGGCCTCCTCGGCCGCCCGCTTGGCGCGCAGGAGCGCCTCCTCGAACTTTCGGCGCTCCACCACCTGCATGCACACGCACTCGGTGAGGTGCGCGCCGTTCCGCGCGCGACGCTGCGCATTCACCAGCACGGCCACGTCCTCGCCGCCCTTCGACCTGAGAAGGAGGAAGATCTCGTCCGCGCGTCCGTGCAGGCGCAGCAGCGGGAAGAAGTGCGTCTGGTAGAAGATGCGGCTGCCCACCCCCATCAGGCGCTCGACCCGGCTCCCCGCGAGCTCCTCGCGCGTGTAGCCGGTCATGCGCAGGAGCGTCGCGTTCACGGCGTGCAGGGTGCCGTCGTCCTCGAACGCCATGAACCCGCAGGGTGCCTCGTCGAGCAGCGGGTCGAGCTGTATCAAGCGGGCGCGCTCAGGTAGGCGCGGATCATCTCGATGGTCTCGTCGGGGTGGCTCATGTGCGGACAGTGGCCGGTGGCCTTCATCACCCTGAGCGTGCTGCCCGGCATGGCGCGGTGGAGGTAGTCTCCCACCTCGAGCGGCGCGATCATGTCGTCGGAGCACTGCATGATCAGCGCGGGTACGGCCACCGCGGCGGCATCCGCGCGATTGTCCGCGAAGAAGGTGGCCTCGGCGAAGTGGCGCGCGATGATCGGGTCGGTGGAGCAGAAGCTGGCCTCCAGCTCCTCGCCCAGCTCGGGATGCTCGGGATTCTTCATGATCGCCGGCGCGAGGAAGTTGGCCCAGCCGAGGTAGTTCTTCTCCATCGTCTCCAGCAGCCCCTCGATGTCCGTCCGCTCGAAGCCGCCCACGTAGTCCGGGGCGTCGTTGATGTAGCGGGGCGACGGCCCCACCATCACCAGGCGGTCGAACAGCGCCGGCTCGCGGTTGGCCGCGAGCACGCCGATCATGCTGCTCACCGAGTGGCCCACGAACACCACGTCCTTCAGCTCCAGCGCGTGGCAGACGTCGAGCACGTCCTGCGCGTAGCCGGCCAGGGTGGTGTACCGGTCAGCCTGCCAGGCGCCGACGTCCGACTGGCCGGAGCCCACGTAGTCGAACAGCACGATCCGATAGTCGTCCTGGAACGCCGGCGTGATGAAGCGCCACATGTTCTGGTCGCAGCCGAAGCCGTGGGCGAACAGCAGGGGCTTGGTGCCCCGGCCGAATACGTGCACGTTGTTGCGCGAGAGTACGGAATCGCTCATTGGGGGGTCACTGAAGAGGCCGGCCGTCCTCGGCGTGGAGGGCTCGCCCGGAGGCATGCGAACGTAGCGAGGGCCGTGCCGTGCCGTTGTCTCCCTCCGCCGGCCCGTCGTCCCGGGACCGGCGGAGGCCGTGACATTCCGGCCGGCGCCGGGTAGCACCTGCCCTCACCCTCTCTCGCCACCGACCATGATCACCCGCCCACTCGCCCTCCTTGCCGCCGTGATGGCCCTCACGGCCTGCGCCCGCCATCACGAGGACGAGCTGGCGCCCGCGCCGGTGGCCGCGCGCGACACGACGCCGGTGCGCCTGGTACGTGACACCCTGCCCCCCGCCGTGAATGGTGAGGAGCGCGAATACCAGGGCGCATTCTCCAGCGGCTACGAGGTCAGCTGGTTCCACCCGTGCGGGGCACCGCGGGGCGACTCCATGTGGTGGGTGACGCTGAGCGAGGACGCGCGGCTGCAGCGCGACAGCCTGCTCAAGCTCATGCCGGTGCGCCCTCGCCACGGGCTCGCCGTGCGGTGGCGTGGCACCGTGAGCCCGAAGATGCCGGCTGGCGCGGGACACATGGGCCAGGGCTCCCGCTACATGCTCGTCACGCGGATCCTGAGCATCCGCGCCCTTGATGACGACGGAAACGGCGCGTGCAGCCCGTTCAGCCGGGTCGGCGCGCGGTAGCGCCCTGCTCGGCGTCGACTGCTTCAAGGCAGAGGGCACAGAGGAGAAACAGCACGGACGCAGAGGAATCGACGCCCCCGGCCTCCGCGCCCTCCGCGGTTCGAGCTTTTGAAGAGGCAGCGCGCCGCGGCCAGGGGCGCGCAGCGCCGGCCTACTGGATCGGCTGCGACAGGAATGGCTGCGAGCGGCGTGACTGGTAGAGGAGCGACTCGAGCACCAGCGCGGCGGTATTGAGGCCCTGCTCGCTCGCCGGCAGGCGGCTCGTCTCGTAGACCCCCGCGCTCCACCCGCGCCCCGGCACGGCGGCCGGCTGCACGGCGTCGAGCACCAGGCGCGTGTACGGCGAGGGGAAGAGCGCATTCCAGCCGTACGCCATCTTGGTGCTCACCCAGCGTGGCGCCTCGATGTAGGAGCCGTCCTCCGGGCCTTCCACCACAAAGGCGCGTCCGTTGTGGAAGAGGCTGTAGTAGTAGAAGTAGTACGGCGGATCCGGCAGCGCGTCCTCGCTCACCATGGTGAGCATGCCCGTGCTGCGCCAGCGCGCCTCCTGCGCGGCGAGCACCGCCACCGCCTGCTCGCGCAGCGTCGGCGACCAGAAGCCGGTCTCCAGCCCCATCATGACGTACGGCTCGCTCGTGATGCGTGAGTTGCCGCGCGCATCCACCGTTACGCTCACCCCGTAGATGTCCACGCGGCTCGTGTGCGCGGAGGGGTCGAGCGACGCCGACGGGCGATGCCCCCACAGCGCGTACCCCGCCGACGCATACTGCTCGTAGCCGAGTCCCGTCTCCGCATAGTCGCGGGCGATCCCCGTGGCCGGATCGAGGTCGCGTCCCTGGAGCGTGCCGTTGCGGATGAGGCGCGAGATGTCGAGCCGGTCCACGATGGACGACGCGAGGGTGGCGTACTGCGGCTCGTTGAGCGCGAGGATGCGCAGCCAGATGAGCAGGCGGCCGATGTCCGTTGCCGACCACCCGTAGCCGACCGACGAAAGCTGGCGGTCGCTGCTGATCATCTGCGCGGTGTGCGAGTCGTAGCTCTTGTTGAAGGCCGCGCCCTCGAACAGGGGCACGCGCGCCAGGGTGCCGAGGATGGTGCGGATGCGCGCGTCGTAGGTCGAGTCGCTGACGATGCCGATGGCGTGCGCCGAGTAGGCCGCGGCGATGAGGCTCGCGATGTCCCACGCCGTGACGTACTGGAACGGATAGATCGCGTTGGCCAGTCCGGTCGCCGCCGTGGTGTTCTGCTCCACGAAGCTCCACGCGACGCGGGCGGCCTGGGTGTCGATCACCACCGCCGGCGGCACGACTGCCGGCGGCGGCGGCGGCGTCTCGACGGGAGGCTCCACGGGGGCGGTCGTGTCGCGGCAGGCCGCGAACCCGAGGACCAGCGAGAGCGTGGCCATCCGGCCGATGGAGCGGAACCTTCGGGTCATCAATACTCCTAACGAGCTGATCTGTAAGCACTTACGCGGTTTCAAACACCGCGAAGCACTACACGACTCGAGCCGCAGGGGTCCTGATGACGTTCAGTTGTTTTCCTGGCGTACTCGTCTGTTCCTCGACGTTTTCCCGCTCAGAAGCTGAGGAGCACTCCAACGCGCGTCGTGAGGCTGTGCTCCTGACCGCTCACGTACCCGAACCGCTCCTCGGCCTTGGCGGTCAGGGCGGTGCTCAGCTTGACCTGCGCGCCGGCCAGGGTCTCGTAGCCGGCGTGGGTCCCGCTCGATCCGCTGATCCAGTTGGCCCCCGTGCTGATGCCCGCGTACGGGGTGACCGTCTTTCCACCGCCGGGCTGGATGTCCAGGTCGGCCGAGAGCGACGTCTGCCTCGATCCGCCCTCCTGCTTCAGGAAGTCCAGGCTCGGGGACAGGCTGAGCTGGATCGGGTCGGAGGTGCTGCCGAAGGTCACCTGCGCGCCGGCTCCCGCGCCCCACGAATGGAGGTGCGTCGTGGTGCCCACGGCGAAGTTGCCGTGGACGTCGAGCTGGGCCTGCTGGGCGGCCAGCGCATCCGGCGTCAGGGCCAGGACGAGCGCGGTCGCAAGGGCGACGGAGAGAGCACGGCGCATCGGTTGCCTCCGGGATGGTGGGAGCGGGGAGGCGCAACCGGCATACCCGCGCCCGCCGATCCTACCGGCCTTCGGAGGCCCGGATCCGCTCGATGAACCCCTCCACGGCGGAGGCCGCGAGGGCGTCGAGGTAGCCCAAGATTCCGCCCCGGGCGCTGTTCGCCGCCCTGCTCGCCGTGGACGGCGCGCCCTTGAGCGCTTCCACGCCGGCGGCGCCCGCCTCCTTCGCCTTGGCCGCCGCGACGGTGGCACCCTGGCGGGCCGACGCTGACGCCGCGCTCGCCGCCTTCGTGTCGGCGCCGCTCGCACTGATGGCCGCCCCGACCCCGGTGGCCACGGCGATCGCCGTCCACGGGTTGTCGCGGATCATCTGCACGATGTCGAGCTTCGCCTTCACCGTGTCCATCTGGCCGGTGACGCGCGCCTCGATCTGCGCGACGGTGTCGGCCATGCGGGCACGCGTGTTCACGACGTCATCGTGAGCGGAGGCGATCTGGTCCTGTGCGGTCATTGGACGCGTCCTTTCGAAGGGCTGAATCGGGGGTACGGGGGATATTGCAAGGCGAGCGCCGTCGCGGAAAACGAATAAAGGGCGTTTGCGGTTTGCGGTGAGCAGTTGGCGGTAGAAGCATCCCGGGGCCCGACCGCTCACTGCTCACCGCAAACCGCAAACGCCTTTCAGCTGTTTACCAGCCGAGTCGGCCGTGTGGTTCGGAATTCGCACAAATGCCTGCGTCCGCCTTCGGTCTCACCTTCAGCGACCGCCCATGTCCCGTCCCGTCTTCCTCCTGCTGGCCACCGCCGCCGTCATCGTGGGGTGTGCTTCCAAGCACGAGAACGTCGTGCATGTCATCGCCGAACAGGCTCCCGGGCTCAAGAAGAGCGCGCGCGTCCAGTACCGCGGCATCGAGGTCGGGCTCGTGAAGCAGGTGTACTTCACGCCCGGCGGCGTGCGCATCGACCTGCTGATCGAGCGCGAGGACGTGCCGATCCGCACCCAGGACACCGTGCACATCACCTCCGTCGGCGCCTTCGGCGAGCAGGTCGTGGACATCCGGCCCGGGGTCCAGACCGCCCCCCTCATCCCGCGCGGCGCCACGCTCCCCAAGGTACAGCCCGAGTCCACGGTCGCCCTCCCGGTCGGGGTGTGGCGCTCCATCGTCCGGACGCTCGGCTTCACCCCCGATTCCGCCCTGGTGGACAGCGTGAGGAAGCGCGCCGACGGCGCCGCCGCCGGCAAGCGGTGAGCGCCGCGCCGCCCGAACGGCACGGGACTGGCAAAATGCGGCTGCGTACCCGGACAATTCATTCCAGGCCGAGGAAACGCCGCACATGACGACGCTACTGGAATCCAAGGCGAAGCCGTTCGGATCGTCGAAGGGAGCGCTGATCAGCCTGGCGATCCATGGCGTGGTCATCGCAGCCGCCGTCTTCACCACCGCGCAGGTGGTGCTGCCCCCGCGCGAGAAGGTGGAGGAGCACCCGATCCTCTACGTGGCCACCCCGCCACCGAAGCCCATCGAGCCGCCCCCCGCGCCGCTGCCCAAGGCGCCTCCGGCGCCGGCCAAGGCCAAGGAAGTCTTCAAGGCCCCGCCACAGAAGCGGGCACCGCAGCCCGAACGCCCGCGCCCGGTGCCGCAGGTGCAGCCCAAGGGACCGACGACGCCGGCGCTCGTCGCGCCCTCGAAGGTCGCCCTCAACATCCCGGCGATCGACGTGAAGGCGCCGCCGACGGTCAGCGACGTCGTGGCGCCCCCCGTGGCTGACGTCGTCAAGTCGTCGGGCATCTCCTCGGGTGGATCGGTGAAGCGTGACGAAGGCTCGGGGAGCGGCAGCGGCGGCGGCCTGGGCAGCGGCAGCGCGGGCAAGGCGTACGACGAGAACCAGGTGGACCGCCCGGTCGCCATGACCCGGCCGCTGGAGCCGCGCTACCCCGACGCCCTCAAGAGCGTGGGCGTGCAGGGCACGGTGCTGATGCACTTCATCGTCAGCGCCGACGGCCGCGTGGAGCCCGGCTCCATCGAGGTGGTCTCGTCGCCCCACAAGCTCTTCTCGGACGCCGTGCGGCAGGCGCTCCTCAGCGCGCGATTCCGGCCGGCCGAGGCGGGCGGCACCAAGGTGCGCCAGCTGGTGGAGCAGTCATTCACCTTCCGCATCAGCTAGCGCATCGCGTCGCATCGGATGGAACGGCCCGGCGAGACGTCTCTCCGGGCCGTTCGTGCGTCGGCCATGGCTGCCGGAGCGCTGTGCCGGGGCAGGCCGTGCGTTGGCGAGGCGACGGGAAGAGCCGATTGCCGGCAGTGGGCGCCAATCTGCTGCTGGCAGACGTGTCCTATCGCGATGGAAGCTGGCAGGGCGGCGGCGCGCCGCGCGCGGGCGCCACGACGGCGCCCACCG
>JAQBPZ010000101.1 GCA_028287225.1 Gemmatimonadota bacterium | reverse complement strand
GCAGGTCATGTCGTATCCGGTCATGTCGGTCATCGGTTCAGTGCCTCCCGCAGCAGCATCCTGGCGCGGTGCAGCTGCGCCTTCGTCGCACCGGTGGTCACGCCGAGCATCGCGGCGATCTCCTCGTGCTTGTAGCCTTCCACGTCGTGCAGCGTGAACACCCGTCGCGCCCCCTTGGGCAGCTTGTTGATCGCCTGCTCCAGATCCATCCGGTCGCCCGGCGCATGGGGCCGCGCCGGCAGGCCGTCCATCCCGTCGCCGTCGTCGTCAGCCTCGTACCGCCCGTGCTGGCGCCCGTCGCTCTTCCGCGCATTCAGCACGACGTTCACCGTCATCCGGTGGAGCCAGGTGCCGAAGGCGGCCTCGCCCCGGAACAGGTGCAGCTTCTCCCACGCCCGCACGAACACGTCCTGCGTGAGCTCCTCGGCGCGCGTCCGGTCGTTCACCATGCGGGCGCAGAGGGAGTAGACCCGGGCGACGTGCTGGTGGTACAGGCGCTCGAAGGCGCGGCGGTCCCCGGACGTGGCGAGCGCCACGTCCGCGTCAGCACCAAAGGTGGGTGGAGCTGTCGTCTGGGATTCTGGAAGGGCCACTGCAGTCATCGATCATCTGGGGTCCCGGTGCACTGGATGTGATACCGGAGCGGCCCGGAAGGTTTGAAAACCCATTGGAGTCTGCACGACGGGCGCGTGGTCCGCGAGCATCGCGCCGGACTCGTGGCCTTTCCGGACAGCTGGCCATTCCGGACAGCTCGCCGTTCCGGACAGCTGGCCTTTTTCGTACGCGAATTTCCGCGAATGGGAAGCGAATCGCCGCGATTCTCGTCATGACATTTGCAAGGTGTTGAAAACAAACAACTTGCATGCTTCATGCAGGGCGATGGCCGGCGCGCCGGGTAGACCGAGAGTCGCGGCAATTCGCTTCCCATTCGCGGAAATTCGCGTACGCACCAAGCACCAGGCGCGCGCGCCAGGCACCAGGCGACTGGCGCTATCGGGCCGCGTCGAACTCCCGGATCGCGCGCGCCAGGCCGGCCACGTCGTCCACCACGACGTCGGCGCCGGACGTGATCATCTCCTCGCGGCTGAACGCGCCCCACGTCACGCCGATCGTCCGGACCCCCGCGGCGCGGCCCGCCTCCACGTCGTGCGGGGAATCGCCGACGAAGAGGGCGCCGCGAGGCGCGGCGTGCAGCAGCGCGAGGGCGCGTTCCACGGGCTCGGGATGCGGCTTGTGCTGCGTGCAGCTGTCGCAGCCGACGACCACCGGGATCGATGCCGCGAGGCCGACGTGCTCCAGCGCGCGATGCGCGAGCCAGTCCGCCTTGCTCGTGACGAGGCCCATCGGGTGGCCCAGCGCGGCGAGCTCCCGGATCAGCGGAACGATGCCCTCGTACGCGTGCACGAGGCGATCGTGATGCTCCAGCTGATACGTGCGATACCGGCCAACGAGCCGCTGCACCTCGGCCTCGTCGTCCGCGAACTCGCGAAACATCGTCAGCAGCGGCCGGCCGATCCCCGCGCGCCACTCGTCGTCGCTCGGCGCGGTGCCGGCGTACCCGATGAAGGCGTGTCGCGCCGAGGCGAGGATCAGCTCGATGGAGTCGACGAGGGTGCCGTCGAGGTCGAAGAGGAGCGCGGTGGAGGCGGGCATTCCGAAAGGTAGCGCACGGGAAAAAGCGATCTGCATCACAATTCGGGAGGTGATGTAAGTCACTTGGCAGTAATGACTTACGCCTCTTTACCAGACGGGGATCATGCAGTAGCGTTCGTCGCATGAAACGCTCTCCCGCATCCACCGGCGCCGTGCGCGCCACCGCGCTCCTCGCGATGCTTGCGCTCGGCACGACGGCCTCCGCCCAGCGGGTGGAGGGCAGCGTGGCGCTCGGCGGGGGCGCCGCCACCGACCAGCGCGGGGTCCACTCCAGCGCTGCCAGCATCACTCCGGCGCTCCTCATGGTGCCCGACCCGCGCCTGAGTCTCTCGCTCTCGGCCACGGGGACGCGCTTCCAGACGAGCGCGTGGGCGGCAAGCGGCAGCGCCGGCGCCGGCCTGCGCCTCCCGCTCATCGCCGGACTGGCGCTCGCGGCCTCCGCGTCCGGCACGGGGACGACGACATCGTACGACGCGCGCTACCTCGCGACCGAGGCGACGCCGACCCTCGAGGCGACGATCGCGCGGCTGACTCTCTTCGGCGGCGCCCATCTGGCGCGCGGCAGCGCGAGCCTGCCGGGGACCGGCACCCCGATTGCCGGCCCCCTGGGGGCGCCGGCGTCGCCAGCGAGCGGCGCGACGTCGACAACCCGGACGAGCCGCGGGCCGGTGTACGGCGGCGTGCTCGCCTTCCCGACCTCGTCGCCCGACGTCTCCGGCACGCTCGTGTACCGCGAGGAGCGCGCGGCGGTGCAGGGAATCGACGTGCACGACCGCGCCCTCGCGGCGAGCTGGGTCGCGGGCCGGATCTCGGTGGGCGCGAACGCCGGAACGCGCGACGCGCGGGACGAGCAGGCGACCTTCGGCGGCGTGAGCGCGGCCATGATGTTGAGCCGCGCGGTCGGGCTGCAGCTCGCCGCGGGAAGCTATGCGTCGTCTCGAACGCTCGGCACGCCGGGTGGACGGTACGCGACGCTCGGGCTGCTCCTGCGCGGCGTCTCGATGCCCGAGCCCTCGAATGCGAGCGCCGAGCGCGCGGGGCTTCCGCGACCGGCGCCCGGAATGACGCGGCTCGTGCTGACCGCTCCCGGGGCACGGCGCGTGGAGGTGGCCGGTGACTGGAACCAGTGGGCAACGATGCCCGCGACGCGTGCGGAGGACGGCCGGTGGTACGCCGACGTCCGCCTGCCGCGAGGAGACTACCGCTACGCCTTCAGGATCGATGGCGGGCGGTGGACCGTACCCGACGGAGTCGCGACGATCGACGACGGGTTCGGTGGACGATCCGCGCTGCTGACCGTGCGATGAGCACGGTCGAGTACGGAGCAGATGGACTCACCCATGGAGGACAGCTAATGAAGAGGATCGCTCTCGCAACCGCCATCATCCTCACCCCCTCGCTCGCGCACGCGCAGGCGGCGGTGCAGGCCCAGTCGCACACGCGCGTCGACGCCTCCGCGCAGGCGTCGGGCACCAGGGGAAACCGCCAGGCCGCAGCCGACGCGTCCGCGCAGTCGAGCACCGAGGCACGCGTCGACGCATCGGCCGAACGTCACGCCGCGGCGGATGCATCGAACGCCGCCTCACGCATGGAGTCGCGCGCCGAGTCGCGCCTGTCGGCCGAGGCGAGCGCGAGGATCGAGGCGAACGTGCGGACGGCGCGCGCGCGGAAGCTGCCCGAGCAGCCGATCCGCGATCGCGCGGCCGAGGGACAGGCGAAGGGGGCGAGCGACGCGCAGATCGTCGCGGCGAGCGCGCGCGCGCTGGCAGACCTCCAGACCTCGCACGACGCCATGGTGCGCGCCGGTCGCGAGGAGCCGAGCGGCGAGGAAGTCGCGCGCGGCGCGAGCCTCGTGGCCCGTGGCTTCACCTCGACGCAGCTCGAAGCGGTTGCGCGGCGTGCGCCCGCCGACCGCTCGCTGACGGTCGCGTTCGAGACGTTGACGTCGCTGCAGGCGAATGGTGCGTCCACGGCGAAGGCCGCGGCACGCGTGGAGCAGCTGCTTGCGGCGCGCGCGAGCGACGACCAGCTTCGCCAGGTGGTGATGCAGGCGAACGCCGGGGCCTCGGCTTCCGGGGCGCTCGGTGCGGGACACGGCGCAGGTGCGCTGAACGGCAACGCGGCCGCCGGAGTGGCGGGGTC
>JAQBPZ010000093.1 GCA_028287225.1 Gemmatimonadota bacterium | reverse complement strand
CGCGCCCCGGAGTGAATGCCCGCCGCTCGGGACCCGCGGCCGCGCAGCGGGTGGCACCGGAGCATGTGTGGGGCTAGGCGAGCGTGCCCGATGCGCGAGCCGAGCCGGGCGCCGATACACCACCGCCGGCGGCCTCGCCCGACGCGCCCGCGGCGGCCGGCGCATCGGAGCCCATGAACTGGCGCGACGCCATCCGGGCGGCCGGCGGCGCCCCCGACACGCGGGGGCGAGCCGCGGTGCCGCCCGCGCAGCCGGACCAGGAGGAAGCGATGCCGAAGCGAAAGGCCGGTCCCCCCGCGGCGCCGGTGGTGCCCGCGGACAGCCCCATACACGTGCCCGTCACCCAGCAGGGCGCCACCGCGGAGTCGCCGCTCGAGGACGTGCCGGCCGGTCTCGTGGTGGGCGGCGCCTCGCGCGCGATCTTCGAGGATCCGGCGTTCAAGCTGAACAGCCTGGAGGAGATCGCGGCCACCGTCGCAGGCTGCCGGCGCTGCCCGCTGTACGCCACCGCCATCAACCCCGTGCCCGGCACCGGCCATCCCGACGCGGACTTCATGATCGTGGGCGAGGCTCCCGGCGCCAACGAGGACGAGCAGGGGGAGCCGTTCGTGGGCGCCTCCGGCCAGCTGCTCACCAAGATCATCGGGGCCATCGGGCTGGCGCGGAGCGACGTCTTCATTGCGAATGTCCTCAAGCATCGTCCTCCGGGTAACCGGAATCCGTTGCCCGAGGAGGTCACCGCCTGCTCGCCGTACCTGGTCCGGCAGATCGAGCTCGTCCGTCCAAAAGTCATTCTGGCGCTCGGCACCTTTGCAGCGCAGACTCTTCTGGAGACGAAACTCACGATCGGAAAGCTCCGCGGGCAGATCCACCGCTATTATGGTGTTCCGCTCATCGTGACCTACCATCCCGCCGCGCTCCTCCGGAACCCGGCGTGGAAGCGCCCCACCTGGGAAGATGTCCAGCTTGCCCGTCGAATACTCGATCGCCCTCAGCCCGCCGCCGACGCGTGACCCGTACCGCGATCGGCGCCCTCCCTACTCGGAGGACGCCGAGCAGGCGGTCCTGAGCGCGATGCTGATCGACCAGGACGCCGTGATGCGCGCGTTCGAGGTCGTGGACGATTCGATGTTCTACGCCGAGAAGCATCGTCGCCTGTTCCGGGCGATGATGACGATCACCGAGCGCGGCAGCGTGGTGGATCCGCTGACGCTCGCGGACGAGCTGATGCGCAAGCAGGAGCTGGAGGGCGCCGGGGGCAAGGACTACATCGGCTTCCTGGTGGACGCGGTGCCGACGTCGGCCAACGTCGAGTACCACGCGAAGATCGTGAAGGAGAAGGCGCTGCTGCGCCGCCTGATCGAGGTCTCCACGGAGATCGTGAGCGAGGCGTTCGCCGGCGCCAACACCGCCGACGAGCTGCTGGACATCGCCGAGGCCAAGATCTTCGGGGTGGCGCAGCAGCGCAGCACGGAGGGCTTCTCGCGCATCAAGGAGCTCCTCTGGCCCACGATGGAGCGCATCGAGGCCATCCATGCCGGCGGCATGTCCATCAGCGGCGTGCCGAGCGGCTTCGCGGACCTCGACGAGATGACCTCGGGCTTCCAGCCCGCCGACCTGATCATCGTGGGTGCGCGTCCATCCATGGGCAAGACCGCGTTCACGCTGAACATCGCGCAGAACGCCGCCATCTCGCACAACAAGAAGGTCGCGTTCTTCTCGCTCGAGATGAGCAAGGAGTCGCTGGTGCAGCGCATGCTCACCTCCGAGGCGCGCATCGACGCGCAGAAGCTGCGGAAGGGGATGCTGCGCGACGACGACTTCCCGCGCCTCGCGCGCGCGGCGGGCATCCTCACCCACGCCCCGATCTGGATCGACGACACCCCGGGCATCACGATGCTCGAGATGCGCTCCAAGGCGCGCCGCCTCAAGGCCGACCAGGGCGTGGACATGATCATCGTGGACTACCTGCAGCTGATGTCGGGCCCCGCGAACAGCGAGAACCGCCAGCAGGAAGTGTCGCAGATCTCCCGCGGGCTCAAGGCGCTGGCCAAGGAGCTCAGCGTGCCGGTGATCGCGCTGTCGCAGCTCTCGCGCGCCTCCGAGCAGCGTACCGGCGACGGCAAGCGCCCGCAGATGTCCGACCTCCGCGAGTCGGGCGCCATCGAGCAGGACGCCGACCTCATCATGTTCATCTACCGCCCCGAGGTCTACGACGGCCCGGTGGACAAGGACGGGAACTCGCTCGAGGGCAAGGCCGAGATCATCATCGGCAAGCAGCGCAACGGGCCGATCGGGTTCGTGAACCTGTTCTTCCACAAGAACTACACGCGCTTCGAGAACTTCACGCAGCGCATGCCGGCGCCCTCGGGGCCGGGTGGTGGCGGCACCGAAGCGGGTCGGATCGGGCCGAGCGGGGCGCAGAAGTACGCGTAGGGGTCCTCCCTTTCTGCTTTTTTTGTACGCGAATCTCCTCGAATGGGCAGCGAATCGTCGCGATTCGCTGCCCATTCGAGGAGATTCGCGTACAAAAAAAGCAGAAAGGGAGGACCCCTACGCGTACTTCTGCGCCCCGCTCGGCCCGATCCGACCCGCTTCGGTGCCGCCACCACCCGGCCC
>JAQBPZ010000076.1 GCA_028287225.1 Gemmatimonadota bacterium | reverse complement strand
GCCGGTCGGGCTCGGCAGCCCCGCCCGCCGCCGGCGGGGGGGCGTCGGCCTGGTACACGATGCGCGACGCCGACGCCGAGATCGGCTTTCCGCAGTCCATGCAGAAGCGCGAGCTCGGGTCGTTCGCACGCCCGCAGAAGTTGCAGGCTGTCGTGGAGCTCACCGCGGGACTGGAAAGGCCATGGGGCGCGAATATACGGGGCGGAAGGGGGGACGCCAACTGCCCCTGCCGCCCGTCGGTTCGCTGTTCAATTACCTTTCCCCCATGACGCTGCCCTCCATTCGCGCCGCGCTGGCGCTCCCGCTCGCCGCCGCCATCGCCTGCGGCGGCTCGCTCCCCTCGCCGGTCACGACCCCGGCCGCGTCGCTGCCTCGCACCGCGGCGCCTCCCCTGCCGCCCGTGCCCGCCGTCGACGGGCCGCTCGCGATCCGGGTCGTCTATCCGAGCCTCAACCAGGTCATCACCTCGCGCGACTCGAACTTCATCTTCGGGTCGGTGGGCAGCGGACGCGCGACGGTGCTCGTGAACGGGGTGCCGGCGCGCGTCTATCCCAACGGCGCATGGATCGCCTGGCTCGCCAACCCGGCGGGCAGCCCGGCCTCCGGCTACGAGATCGTGGCGACGAAGGGCACGGAGACCGCCCGCGTCGTGCACCCGATCCGCTACCCCGTGCGCGGCGCGGCGCCGGCCCTCGCCGCCGCCACGCCGGACAGCGCGCGGACCACCAAGCCCGAGAACCTCCCCACCTCGCGCGCCGACACCCTCGCCGCGCTCGGCGCGCGGCTCGATTCGCTGCGCACGCGGCTCACCCGCGACGAGGTCGTCGGCTACGTGCAGCTCGGCCAGCCCTCGGCGGCCGACACGGACCGCACCGTGGTGGGCCGGCCCGTGCCGGGCGGCACCTACAAGTGGTTCTTCCTCCCCGGCACCGTCATGCCCCTCGTGGGCCGCGCGGAGGGGACCTATCGCCTGCGGCTGGACCGCGACCTCGACGTGTACGTGGATTCCACCGAGGCCACGCTGCTCCCCGCCGACACCCCCGCGCCGCGGCGGGTGACGTCCAACATGAAGGTGCGCGGCAGCGCCCAGGGGGTGGACGTGCTCATCCCCACGGGCACGCGCGCGCCCTACTTCGTGGAGGAGACCGAGCGCGGCCTCGTCGTGACGCTGTACGGCGTGCGCGCGAACACCGACCTCGTGAACTACGCCGCGGGCGATTCCATGATCCGCGCCATCGACTGGGCGCAGGACTCCAACGAGCGGTCGCGCGTGACCGTGAGCCTGCGCAGCGCCCCCTACGGCTACCTCGTGGTGTGGGAGGGCAACGCGATGGTGCTCAAGCTGCGCGGCCGCCCCGCGATCGACCACAATCATCCGCTCGCCGGCCTGACGATCGCCGTGGACCCCGGCCATCCCCCGATCGGCGCCACCGGCCCCACGGGCCTCTGGGAGCCGCGCGTCACCCTCCCGATCAGCGAGCGCCTGCGGCAGATCCTCGTGGAGCGCGGCGCCCGCGTCGTCATGACGCGCACCACCGACTCGGCCGTGGCCCTCGGCGACCGACCGGTCATCGCGCGCCGGGCGAACGCGCACGCCTTCGTCTCCATCCACCTGAACGCGTACGGCGACGGCACCAACCCGTTCGTCGCGCCGGGCACGGGGACGTACTTCTTCCGCACCCACAGCGAGCCCCTCGCGCGCGAAGTCCAGCGCGGCATGGTGAACCGCATGGGGCTGATGGACCTCGGCATCAACTACGACAACCTCGCCGTGGTCCGCGGCACCTGGTACCCGGCGGTGCTGTGCGAGGGCGCGTTCCTCATGCTCCCCGACCAGGAAGCCGCGCTGCGCACCCCGGAGTTCCAGGACCGCTATGCACGCGGCGTGGCCGACGGCCTCGAGGCATACTTCCGCGCGCTGCCGTCGCGGTAGGACATCGGTGTCCCGCTGAAGGGCACGTTCGGCAAGAGCGTTTTACCACAGAGGGCACAGAGGGCACGGAGGACTGATGGGGATTCCCATCCACCGGTTCCTCTGTGTCCTCTGTGTCCTCTGTGGTAAAACGCAGTGGCCCTTGCGACTGGCGTAACAGACCACAGCTTCGCAGCATGATCTCCATTCGACCGTTCGTCGTGGCGCTCGCGGCCTTCACGTGCTCCGCGAGCGCGAGTGCGCAGCCCGCGCCGTACCGCCACTGGCGGACCCTCGAGACGCCGCACTTCCGGGTGCACGCCGCCGAGGGGCTCGAGCGCGAGGGGCGCGTGGCGGGGGCGGCGGCCGAACGGGCGTATGCGCTCCTGGCGCGCGAGCTCGTCGCGCCGCGCGGCCCCATCGAGCTCGTCGTCTCGGACGACGCCGACTTCTCCAACGGCTCGGCGACCCCGTTCCCGACGAACCGCATCATCATCTTCACCACCCCGCCCATCGAGAGCGGCGGGCTGGCGCTCAGCGATGACTGGATCGGGCTGGTGGTCACGCACGAGCTCACGCACATCTTCCACCTGGACCGCACGCGCGGCATCTGGGCGGTGGGCCAGCGGGTGTTCGGGCGCGCGCCCTTCCTCTTCCCGAACGCCTACTCGCCCTCGTGGCTCACCGAGGGGCTCGCGGTCTACTATGAATCGCGCCTCACAAATGGCGGCCGCCTGCGGAGCGCCGAGCATCGCACCATCGCGCGCGCCGCCGGGCAGGAGCACCTGCTCCCGCAGCTCGGCGACCTCAGTCTCGGCAACCCGCGCTTTCCGGGCGGCGCGTCGGTGTACTCGTACGGCTCGCTGTTCATCCAGTATCTCGCCGAGACGCACGGCGACGGCAGCGTGCCGCGGTTCGTCGAGCGCCAGAGCGGCGCGCTGTTCCCGCTGCTGCAGGAGGGCGCCGCGCGCCGCGCGTTCGGCACCACCCTCGGCCGTGACTTCACCGCCTGGCGGGACAGCGTGGAGCGCACCACGGCGGCCGCGTCGCTCCCGCTGGCGGGCTGGCGCGAGCTGGCCGGCCGCTCGTTCGCGCCGCAGAACCCGCGTTGGCTGAACGACAGCACCATCGTCTACACCGGGAGCGACGGCCGCTCGTCGACCGCGGCGTTCACCGTCACCACGAGCGGGCGACGCACGCGGCTCGGCCGCCGCTCGGACGTCGGCGCCAACAGTCCGATGCCCGGCGGCGGGCTGCTCTTCGCGCAGCCGGAGTACGTGGGCACCGAGGAGGTGCGCGCCGACCTGTACGTGGAGCGGGACGGCGTGCAGCGCCGGCTCACGCACGGCGCGCGTCTCACGCAGCCAGACGTCAGCGGCGACGGGCGCATCGTGGCCGTGGAGCTGGCCGCGGGGCGCAGCAGCCTGGTGCTGCTGGACTCCCTCGGCGGGCGCCGGGTGCTGCGCGAGGCCGGCCCGGACGAGACGTGGAGCGAGCCCCGATGGGCCCTCGACGGCGTGCGGATCGCCGCGATCCACCGCGCGCACGGCGGCGGCTACGCGCTCGAGAAGCTCGACGCCGCCACCGGGGAGAGCTGCGTGATGGTGCGCGGCGACGCGATCCTGGCGTCGCCGAGCTGGGCGAGCGCGCGCGCCATCGTGTACACCAACGAACGGTCCGGCGCGCCGCAGGTGGAGGTGGCGACGCGCTGCGACGACGTGCCCGTGGCGGTGAGCAGCGCCGCCGTCGGCATCGCGGCGGCGGAAGTCAACTGGCGGACCGGGTCCCTGGCGGCGAGCGTGCTCCGCGCCGATGGCTACCACCTCGGCCTGGGCGACGCACCGCTCGCGCGCGGCCTGCCGCGGGGCGAGCTGATCGTGGCCACGCCACCGCTCGCGTCGCGCGACACCGAGCCCCTCGCCGCCGGCGCGTATCACGAGTTCGACGCGCGGCGCGGGCTCGCGCCCCGCTACTGGCTCCCGATCATCGAGGCCGGCGTGAGCAGCGGCACCCGGCTCGGCGGGATGACGAGCGGGCAGGACGCCGTGGGGCGCCACGCGTACGGCGCCTTCCTCGCGCTCGAGACCACCGGCCGCTTCACCACCGGCGGCCTCGCGTACCGCTACGCCGGCCTGCGCCGCCCGCTGATCGACCTCTCGCTCTCCCAGGACTGGACCTCGCGCGGCCTCATCGTCGACAGCCTCGGCGTGCCGATCGGGGTGCTGGCGCGGCGCATCCAGGACCTCTCGCTCGCCGCGACGTTCGCGCGGCCGCGCTACCGCACGTACTCCTCGCTCAGCGCGGGGCTGGGAGTCGAGCGCCGCCGCTTCGCGAGCGAGCCGGCGAGCCAGCTCGCGGGCATCGATCCGTCCTTCGCGCGCGACTACACGTATCCGCGCGCCTTCGTGGGCGCATCGTTCAGCAACGCGCAGCAGCCGCGCCTCGCCATCTCGCGCGAGGACGGCGTGAGCCTCGGCGCGACGCTGCGCGAGCGGCTGCGCACGGACGACGCGTCGGGCAGCGCCTCCACGAGCCTCGTCGGCACCGCCTTCGGCTACAAGTCGCTCGACCTGCCGGGCTTCGCGCACCACGTGCTCGCGCTGCGCCTGGCCGGCGGCGTCGCCGACCGGCGCGCGGTGTCGTCGTTCGAGGTAGGGGGCACGAGCGGCGGGTCGCTCGACGTGGTGCCCGGCCTCACGGTGGGCGAGGGGCGGCGCACCTTCGGCGTGCGCGGCTTTCCGGCGGCGAGCCTCTACGGCACCGCCGCCGCCGCCGCCTCGGTGGAATACCGCGCGCCGCTCGTGGTGCGTGGCCGAGGGACGTGGGTGATCCCGGCGTTCTTCGACCGGTCGTCGGTGAGCGCCTTCGCGGACGCCGGCACGGCCACCTGCGCGGCCTCGCCACTGGTGCGCGGCATCTGCACCGCCCCTCCGGCGATCGGCCGCACGATCGCGAGCGTGGGCGGCGAGCTGGGTGTGTCGTTCGCGGTCTTCCAGGTCGACGCCCCGCAGCTCCTGCGGCTCGGCGTCGCGGTGCCGGTGGCGGGCCGGGCGCTCGTGAGCGACAACGTACGGAGAGTCGACCGGGCCAGCGTGTACGCGGCGCTCGGCTATTCTTTCTGATGGCGCGCTGCTCAAGGGCGTTTTACCACAGAGGACACAGAGGGCACGGAGGACACAGCCTCAGTAGCCATCCACGAAGCGCTTGATGCCGTCCCGAAGGTGAGCCTCGTGAAAGTTCATCAGGAGACCGACGCGGCAACCGCTGAGTCGCAGGTATGAAAGAAGCTGTGCCGAGTGCACGGGCAGGAGCGTGGCGACAGCTTTCAGCTCCACGACCACCATTCCGTCGACGATCAGGTCCGCGAGATAGCCTGTCTCCATCCTGACCGAATCGTAGATGAGGGGAATGGGAGCCTGGCAGACCACCGCGCATCCACGCTTCGCCAGTTCGTGGGCGAGACACGCCGCGTACGCTGTCTCCAGCAGTCCCGGGCCCAGCACCGAATGCACCTTCAACGCTGCATCGACCACCTGACCGCTGCACCGGTTGGCGACGCCCTGATCTGCCATGCTCTTCTCCTCCGTGCCCTCTGTGCCCTCTGTGGTAAAACGCCCTTGCAGCGCTGGCCAAGCTGCGCAGACCTGCTCGAAGAGCGTCATCAATGACGAAGCCTGATATCCATTCCACCGCCTTCATCCATCCCGCCGCGCACGTCATCGGCCACGTGACGCTCGGCGCGCGCGCGAGTGTCTGGCCCACGGCGGTGCTGCGCGGGGATACGGCGGCCATCACTGTCGGTGAGGAGTCCAACATCCAGGACGGCACCATCGTCCATGTGGACCGCGGGGTGCCGTGCGCCATCGGCGCGCGGGTCGCCGTGGGGCACCGGGCGATCATCCACGGCGCGACCATCGAGGACGACGTGCTGATCGGCATGGGCGCCATCCTGCTCAACCGCGTCGTCGTCGGGAGCGGGAGCATCGTCGGGGCCGGGGCCGTGGTGCGCGAGGGGATGGTGATCCCGCCCAACTCCCTCGTCCTCGGCCTGCCCGGGAAGGTCGTGCGCCAGACCACGCGCGAAGACCGCGAGCGCATCGCCCGCACCGTCGCGGCGTACCTGCAATTGCAGGTGGAGCACCGGGAGGGGCGGTACCTTTCGCTGTAGGAAGATCAACGCGGAGGACGGCCGCTCGGGGCAGATCCGCTCGGGACGCTCCACGAGGCGTCGGTTCGGAGCGGATGAATCGAATCGAAACGAGAACTGCCGGATCTCCTCCCGGCGCGCTGGCGGGCGACCTTGCACCGGAAATGATCCGGCAGTTTTCGGCAAACTCGCTGCATCCGGTCCGAACCGGCCCGTCTGGATCTATCCCGAGCGGCTCTGCCCCGAGCCGCGGTGCCCGCGAGCCAGCCTCATCGGCCTCCCCGAAGGCCTGCCGAACCGCTGGCACGCCCGCTGCACGTGTGTCCAGGCAAGAAACGGACGGCTCCGCGGGCCTGGTCGAGCCAGCGTCGCGCCAGCACTCGGCGTCGCCCGTTCTCCACAGTGGTCCGAAGTCGTTGTCAGCAGGGAACTTGCGGGGCCGCTGCCGGATTCATCCGACAGTGTCGCATCACAATCAGGTGTTTGCCAAAAAGCGACCACATGTTTTCAACGGTCATTGCGCCCGAGCGTCAGGTTTGTAATGCGGAGAATACAACGCCCGTCACAGCAACGATTTAAGTCACGGCTGGCGCGGAATCACGAGCGGAACTAACATCACCCCCCGCGCTTCCCTCCCGAATTCGCCGGTCCCACTCTCGACATCCTGCCGAGTCGGACCCTCGGTTCAGGAGCCAGGTCGCGGGATTCCAGCCTCGCCTACATCATTTGGAGAAGTGCTCATGACCCTGCCCGCCACGCCCCCCACTGGTCCCGTCACGCTGTCCGCCAACGCGCGCACCGTGCTGGAGAAGCGCTACCTCGTCAAGGACAAGACCGGGAAGCCGACCGAGACGCCCGAAGCCCTGTTCTGGCGCGTCGCGACCGTCGTCGCCGACGCCGACAGCCGCTACGGCGCCTCCGAGGAGGCCGTGCAGCAGACCGCCGAGGAGTTCTACTACCTCATGACGCAGCGTCGGTTCGAGCCCAACTCGCCGACCCTCATGAATGCCGGCCGTCCCCTCGGCCAGCTCTCGGCGTGCTTCGTCCTGCCCGTGGAGGATTCCCTCGCCAACGGGCGGAACGGCATCTACGACACGCTCAAGAGCATGGCCGTGATCCACCAGAGCGGCGGCGGCACCGGCTTCGGCTTCTCGCGCCTGCGCGGCAAGGGCAGCATGGTGCGCTCCACGACCGGCGTCGCCAGTGGCCCCATCAGCTTCATGAAGCTGTACGACGCCAGCACCGACGCGGTGAAGCAGGGGGGCACGCGCCGCGGCGCCAACATGGGCATCCTGCGCGTGGACCATCCCGACGTGCTGGACTTCATCGCGTGCAAGGAAGACCTCACCCAGATCACGAACTTCAACATCTCCGTCGCGGTGACGAAGAAGTTCATGGACGCGGTGAAGGCGAAGACGAGCTACGACCTGATCGACCCGGCCAACGGGTCCGTCGTCGGCCAGCTCGACGCCAACATGGTCTGGGACCGGATGATCCAGGGCGCGTGGAAGACCGGCGAGCCGGGCTGCTTCTTCATCGACGAGGCGAACCGCTACAACCCCGTGCCGAGCCTCGGCGACTACGAGGCCACCAACCCGTGCGGCGAGCAGCCCCTGCTCCCGTACGACGTCTGCAACCTCGGCAGCATCAACGTCGGCCTGTACGTGCAGGACGGGAAGATGGACTGGGACGCGTTCCGCAGGGACATCCGTCTCAGCACCCACTTCCTGGACAACATCATCGACGTCAACAAGTACCCGCTCGCCGAGATCGACGCGCTCTCCAAGCGGATCCGCCGCATCGGCCTGGGCGTGATGGGCTTCGCCGACGCGCTCATCCGCCTCGGCATCGCGTACGACACGGCGGAAGGCGTGGAGTTCGGCCGGCGCGTGATGGAGTTCCTCGACGTGGAAAGCAAGGAGGAGAGCGAGCGCCTCGCGAACGAGCGTGGCGCCTTCCCCGAGTGGGCCAAGTCCATCTGGGGTCCGGACGAGACCTGCGCGCGCGACGAGGACGGCAAGCGGATTCGCCCGATGCAGATGCTCCGCAACTGCAACGTGACGACGGTCGCGCCGACCGGCACGATCAGCATCATCGCCGGCTGCTCGAGCGGCCTCGAGCCGCTGTTCGCCGTCGCGTTCATGCGCAACCAGGCCGGCGTCATGATGCCGGACGTGAACGAGGACTTCGTCGCAATCGCGAAGAGCGAGGGCTGGTACAGCGCCGAGCTGATGGAGCGCATCGCGAAGACCGGCCACGTGAACCACGCCGAGGTGCCGGCGAAGTGGCAGAAGGTGTTCGTCACCGCGAACGTCATCGCCCCCGAGTGGCACGTCCGCATGCAGGCGGCCTTCCAGGAGCACTGCGACTCGGCCATCAGCAAGACGACGAACTTCGCCCATACGGCGACCGTCGAGGACGTGCGCGCGATCTACGAGATGGCGTACGAGATGAAGTGCAAGGGCGTCACGGTGTACCGCGACGGCTCGCGCGACGCGCAGGTGCTCTCCACTGGGGCCACCGCGACGGCTGCGGCCGAGCGTGATGCCAAGCCGGCGAGCAAGGAAGAGCGCCGGGAGATCGGCGAGCTCACCGGGCAGCTGGCCGAGAAGGAGCACGAAATTGATAGGCTCCGTAAGGCATTGTTTGATGCAGAAGCGGAGAACCTCCAGCGTCGCGCGAAGCGGAGCCGTCCCGACAAGCTCCGTGGCACGACGCACCGCCTGGAGACCCCGCTCGGCACGATGTTCGTGAACATCACGGAGGACGACAAGTCGCAGCCGTTCGAGGTGTTCATCACGCTCGGCAAGGCCGGCGGCTCGGCGATGGCGGACGCCGAGGCGATGGGCCGGTTGATCTCCCTGGCGCTGCGGTCGGGCATCCCGATCATGGAAGTGCACAAGCAGCTGCGCGGGATTTCCTCTGATCGCGCGGTGGGCCTGGGACCGAACAAGGTGCTGTCGGTGCCGGACGCGATCGGCATCGCGCTGGAGCAGTGGTGGCGGGACAAGCAGGGGGTGCAGCAGGAGCTTGGAGTCTCTCCGGCTTCGACGTCAGCTGCGCCCGAGCCGGTGGTGGTGCGGACGACTGGCTCAGCCTCGGGTGGTCAGACCGAGATGTCGTACGAGGCGTACAATGGCGGGGAGACGTTCATGGGGACGTGCCCGGACTGCAGCTCGCAGTTGGAGTATGCGGAGGGGTGCGTGAAGTGCCATGTGTGCGGGTTTTCGGAATGCGGGTGAATGAATGAAAGTCGCCCGGCCACGTGAGGTGGCCGGGCGATCGAAATTCTGTATTAGGAATTCTTAACATTGGACAAGAGCCCGT
>JAQBPZ010000067.1 GCA_028287225.1 Gemmatimonadota bacterium | reverse complement strand
CCGCGGTCATCCTCAACGCGGCCGGCGCGCTGTTCGTCGCGCCCGGCGGGCCGACGGACTTCGGCGACGCCGTGGTCGCGGCGCGCGACGGGTTGCGCGGGGGCCTCGGCGTCGCGGCCCTGGAGCGACTTCGCGCGGCGTACTCCGCGCCGCTCTGAACCAGGGGGCCCTGGCGTTTCAGGGTGAAGCAATTTCTGCGAATGTGCAGCGAGTCGCCGCGAATCCCTCGCAAGATCTCAGGTAGCAACGAGGATGGGATCGCGGACATTCGCTGCCCATTCGTGGAATTGCTTCACCCCGCCGAGCAACCGGTCACCAAAAAAAGCGGCGCCCGCAAGGACGCCGCTTCATTTGCAGGAGAAGACCAGCGCTAGTACCGCCGCATCACCCCGACCACGACACCCTGGATCGTGATGTCGTTCTCGTGGACGTACATCGGCTGCATCGTCTCGTTGGCCGGCTGGAGGCGGATGCGGCCGTCGCGCTCGCGGTAGAACTTCTTCACCGTGGCCGAGTTGCCGTGCAGCATCGCAATGACCGTCTCCCCGTTGTCCGCGCGCTGCCGCTCGTTCACCACCACGAAGTCGCCGTCGCGGATCTGCTCCTCGATCATCGAGTTGCCGCGAACGCGCAGGACATAGTGGTTGCCCCCGCGCTGCACGAACGAGTCGGGCACCGCGATGGACTCCTGGTGCGTCATCGCCTCGATGGGCACGCCGGCCGCCACCGCGCCCAGCAGCGGCAGCTCGATCGCCTTGGGGAGCAGGTCGCTCGGCAGGATCTCGATGGCGCGGCTCTCGTTGTACGAGCGCTTGATGCAGCCCTTGCGCTCGAGGTTGCTGAGATGCTCGTGCACCGTGGCCAGCGAGTTGTAGCTGAAATTCTCGGCGATCTCCTCGAAGCTCGGCGCGTAGCCGTTCCGCTCGGAATAGACGGTGAGGTAGTTTAAGATCTCGCGTTGGCGCTTGGTCAGCGGCATGGCAATCCCTGTGGGACGAGTGGCGAAGCGCCGCACCAGCGGCTGAGCCGCAGGTCCGCGGCCCGAACAACACCCGAATAGCTTAGCCGAATAGGTCCCGAAGTGCAAGCATCGATTGGCTGGACCCCACCGGGTGGAACGCTGGGACGCATCGTCGCCGAGGCCGAGGCGCGCGCTGTCGTGCTCGCCGACCGCCTGGATGAGCTGGAGGCGGACGCCGAGGAGGTGCTCCCCGGACCTTCCCTGGAGCGTGCGCTCCGCGGCGCCTCCGTGGCGGTGATCGCGGAGGTCAAGCGACGCTCCCCCTCCAAGGGGGCGATCGCCGCGGGGCTGGATGCCGCCCAGCAGGCGCAGGCCTACAAGGATGGCGGCGCCGCGGCCGTGAGCGTCCTCACGGAGCCCGCCCACTTCGGCGGCTCGGCCGAGGACCTCCTGCGGGTGCGCGCCGGCGTGGCGATCGCCGCGCTCAAGAAGGACTTCCACGTCGCGCCGGTCCAGCTCGTGGAGGCGCGCGCCCTCGGCGCGTCGGCCGCCCTGCTGATCGCCCGCGCCCTCTCGCCCGAACGCCTCCTGGAGATGCTCGCGACCGGGCGGTCGCTCGGCCTTGAGCTGCTCGTGGAGATTCGCGACGAGGCCGAGCTGGCCCGCGCGCTGGAGGGCGGGGCCACCATGATCGGCATCAACAATCGCGACCTGGAATCGCTGGTGATCGATCCCTCCACCTGCGACCGCCTCCTGCCCCTGGTGCCGGCCGGATTGCTGGCCATCGCCGAGAGCGGGATCGCGGCTCGCGCCGACGTGGAGCGGTATGCGCAGCTCGGCGCCGACGCGGTGCTCGTGGGGAGCGTGCTTGCGGCCTCGAGCGATCCGGTGGCCGCGACTCGGGCGCTCACCGCTGTCGCGCGGAGGCCCCGTGGCTGAGGTCAAGATCTGCGGGCTCACCCGCTCAGTCGATGCGGAGGCCGCCGATGCGGCCGGCGCCGCCTATCTCGGCGTGATCTTCGCCGGCGGACCGCGCATGCAGTCCGCGGGCGATGCCCGGTCCATCCTCGCGGGCCGGCGTGCGCGGAAGGTGGGCGTGTTCGCGGAGCAGTCCGAGGCGGAGATCGCGGCCATCGCGGCCACCGCGATGCTCGACGTCATCCAGCTGCACGGCGTGAGGAGCGCTGAGCGGGTGGCCGCCGTGCGCGCCGCCACGGGGCTGGAAGTCTGGGCCGGCGTCCGGACCGCGGACGGCATCCTCGACGAGCTGGCCGAGGAGCTGGCCGACGTGGCGGACGCATTGCTCGTGGACGCGCTCGTGCCCGGCCAGCTCGGCGGGACCGGCGTGGCCGTGCCGTGGATGGAGCTCGGCGAGTCGCTCGACGCGATGCGGACTCCCGCGCGCGTCGTGCTCGCGGGGGGGCTCACCCCGGAAAACGTCGCGGAGGCCATCGACTACGTCGCGCCGTCCGTGGTGGACGTCTCGTCGGGGGTCGAATCGGCGCCCGGCATCAAGGATCACACGCGCATCCGGGCCTTCGTGTCCGCGGTGCGCAACAGCCAGCAGCGCGAGGACGCAGCACATGACTGAGACCCTGAACGATACGGACCGCTTCGGCGCGTTCGGCGGACGATACGTGCCCGAGACGCTGATCCCCGCGCTCGAGGAGCTGGAGGCGGCGTGGATCGCCGCACAGGCGGACGCCGGCTACCGCGCCGACCTCTCCGAGATGCTGGCGACGTACGTGGGGCGTCCGTCGCCCCTCAGCGAGGCGCCGCGCCTCTCCGAGCGCGTCGGCGCGCGCGTGCTGCTCAAGCGCGAGGACCTCAACCACACGGGCGCGCACAAGATCAACAACACGGTGGGGCAGGTGCTCCTGGCGCGGCGCATGGGCAAGCGCCGCATCATCGCCGAGACCGGTGCGGGCCAGCATGGCGTGGCCACCGCCACCGTCTGCGCGCGGTTCGGGCTGGAGTGCGTGGTGTACATGGGCGAGGAGGACATGCGGCGCCAGTCGCTCAACGTGTTCCGCATGCGGCTGATGGGCGCCACGGTGGTGCCGGTGCTGAGCGGCACGCGCACGCTCAAGGATGCCACGAGCGAGGCGATCCGCGACTGGGTCACCAACGTGACGGACACGCACTACATCATCGGCTCGGTGGTGGGGCCGGCGCCGTACCCGCGCATGGTGCGCGATCTCCAGGCGGTGATCGGCGTGGAGGCGCGCGCGCAGGTGCTCGAGCGCGCCGGGCGGCTGCCCACGAGCGTCGTCGCGTGTGTGGGCGGCGGCTCCAACGCGATGGGCGTCTTCCACGCCTTCGTCCCGGATGCCGGCGTGGAGCTGGTGGGGGTGGAAGCCGCGGGGGAGGGGCTCGACACCGACCGGCACTCGGCCTCGCTCACCCATGGGGTGCCGGGCGTGCTGCACGGGGCGCTGAGCTACCTGCTCCAGGACGCGACCGGGCAGGTGCACCCGGCGCACTCCATCTCCGCGGGGCTCGACTACCCGGGGGTGGGTCCGGTGCACTCGCACCTCAAGGACACCGGGCGCGCGACGTACGTGTCCGTGCGCGACGACGAGGCGATGGAGGGGTTCCAGACGCTCAGCCGCCTGGAGGGCATCATCCCGGCGCTCGAGACGGCGCACGCCGTGGCGTGGGTCACACGCGAGCGTGGCCGCTGGACGAAGGACGACGTCGTTCTGGTCTGCGTGAGCGGCCGTGGCGACAAGGATGTGGCGCAGGTGATGGAAATGGGTATCTTGGACGGGTGACCACCCCGTCCGCCCCACTGCAGACGCGGGACGTGGAGCAGGATGCGCCGCCATTCAGACCCTCCCTCGTCGAAGAGCTGCTCCGGCTCTTCGGCAAGGCGGCCCGGGCGCATCAGCTCTATCTCCCCAACAACCCCGTCTACAAGGCAGCCCACGACGCCCTTCGCGCCGGCTTTCGTCCCATCTGGGAGGAGACCGACGAGCTCGTGCTGTCGTTCACCGAGAGCGAGGTCCGCTTCGCGGGCCGCGTGGTCCAGGAGGACGCGACGAAGGGCAGCGACAGCCTGCCCTGGCTGTTCTTCAAGGACGGCGTCCGCGAGATCCGGCTGACGAAGGGGTTCGACGACGAGGAGCTGGACCGCCTGCTCGACATCCTCCAGCGCGTGCGCAAGGCCTCGCCGGACGAGGACGACCTGCTCACGCTGCTCTGGCAGGGCGACTTCCAGTGGCTGCGCTACCGCTACGTGGACATGACGGCGGATTCCTTCTCGGGCGCGTCGCTCGCGGATGGCGGCGAGCTCGGAGCCGGCGAGCCGTTCGACGCCCACGCCGCGGTGGCCGAGGCGGGCGACGAGGCAGGTGAGGCAGGTGAGCCGGGTGAGGCGACCGAGGAATCGGCGCCGCGTGCGGGTGTCGTGAACATGTCGGACTTCGACAGCACGCTCTACTTCCTGGACGAGCGCGAGATCGAGTACCTCCAGGAGGAGGTCCGGCGCGAGTACGCGTCCGACCTGCGGCGGAGCGTGATCGCGGTGCTGCTCGACATCTTCGAGCAGCAGGCCGAGCCCACGGTGCGCCACGAGACGGTGGACGTGCTCGAGACGTTCATGCTGCACATGCTCTCCGGCGGGCAGTTCAGCAACGTCGCGTACCTCGTTCGCGAGGCGCAGGAGGCGGTGACGCGCGCCGTGGACCTGCAGCCGGATGCGCGCGAGCGGCTCACGCGGCTGCCCGCGCGGCTCAGCGCACCGGAGGCGCTCACGCAGCTGCTCCAGTCCATCGACGAGGCGGTGGAGCCCCCCGCCGCCGAGGATGTGCTCCAGCTGTTCGACCAGCTTCGCGCCCCGGCGCTGGGCACGGTGCTGGAGTGGCTGAGCCGCCTCCAGCGTCCCGCGCTGCGGTCCATGCTCGAGCAGGTTGCGTCGCGGCTGGCGTCGCAGAACACGGGAGAGCTCGTGAAGCTGATCCAGTCGCCGTCACGCGAGGTGTCGCTGGAGGCCATCCGGCGGGCCGGCGCCCTGCGCTCGCCGGCGGCGGTGCTCCCGCTGGGCAAGGTGCTGGCCGAGGCCGACGCCGAGCTGCGCGCGGCCGCGGTGGTGGCGCTCGCCGAGGTCGGGTC
>JAQBPZ010000043.1 GCA_028287225.1 Gemmatimonadota bacterium | reverse complement strand
AGCGATCTGATTTATTTGCTGACGCGGGAATACCTTCGCCTTCACTGACGCACAATCGTCGCACACTGGGCCTGGCGCGTCGGCTAGTGCGGCGATGAGCTTGTCTGAGTTACTCACCCGTTAATCTCACGCACAGGGCATCGACACATAGGGTCATGAGCGGCCAGGCAGCTGCATGGTGCGGCTTTCTGGTACCGTCCTCCTTTACCTCGCTCCCGTCATGGCGTCACGTGACGAGCGATCTCTCACCGAACGCGGTTTTCTTCAACGTATCGAGTGTGGCCTTCAGCACGTCGGTTCTCCCCCGATACCCGGCGCCACCAAGCGTTCGTTGGCTCGACGATCTGTGTCACGAAAAGTAGCGCTCTCTTATGGGAAGGCTCACGGACGTGAGGGTCGATCCAGCCCGCGATGAGGGCGGCGGTCGGGCGACCCCTCTTTGCCCCAGGCTGTGCCAAAACCTGTGACAGGATGCGCCCCCACGTGCACCCTCACACGACCTCATGCGACCTCATAGAACCTCACGTACCCGCATGCCGGAAACGCAAAACCCCCATGAAACCGTGAGTTACGGGGTTTCATGGGGGTTTTTCTAGTGGCCAGGGAGGGAGTCGAACCCCCGACACGCGGATTTTCAGTCCGCTGCTCTACCAACTGAGCTACCTGGCCGTCCGCGCGGAATTTACGCCGCCGACGCCGCACATGGTACCCCTGCGGCAACCCCGCCATTGCGTCACGCCGCGCCGCCCCCAGATTGGCGCTCCGTCCCGCGGCGACAGATGTCCGCCACACGTCGCGACCAGGACGGGTTCCCCCACCGTGCCGCCCATGACCTTCCGACGCCGGAAGCTCGTTCGCCCCCGCCTGCTCCGCATCGCCGCGCTGGCCGCCCTGAGTGCCACCCTCGCCTGCGGATCCGCGGCCCTCGACGCGCCGCCGGAGCGGCTGGATCCCACCGATCCCAACGACGCGCTCGAGACGGCGCCCGTCGCCATCGAGCTGGCCCCCCTCACCGTGCACACCTACGACGGGTCGGGACAGTTCATCCACCCCGACGCGTACGTCTTTCCCTCCGCCTGGCATGGGCGGCGATACTGGTTCACCGCCACCCCCTACCCCGCCGGCAATTCCACGTACGAGAACCCGTCGCTGTACTGGGCGACCGGGGCCGGGGCCTGGACCGCTCCGCCGGGCGTCCGCAACCCCCTCGCGCGCGCCGACGGCAACAGCTTCCTCTCGGACCCCGAGCTGCAGCACGATCCGGTCGCCGACGAGCTGCGGCTCTACTACCGGAAGTCCAGCACCCAGCGGGACGAGCTCTGGCTCGTCACGAGTGGCGACGGGCAGCGCTGGAGCGACGCGCGCCTCCTGATGACGAGCCGGCGGTACTCGCTGATCTCGCCGGCCATCGTGCGCGAGGAGACCGGCGGATGGCGAATGTGGACGGTGGACCCCGGCATCGACGGATGCCGCGCGAAGCCGGGCAGCGTCGCCCTCTCGGCCCGCCGCTCGGCCGACGGCCTCACGTGGGGCACCGCCGAGCCGGTGTCGCTCGACATCCCGGGATACTCGCCCTGGCACTGGGACGTGCAGTACATCCCCGCGCGCCACGAGTACTGGGCGCTGGTCGCCGCGTATCCCGAAGCGTTCAACTGCAGCTACACCTCGGTGTTCTTCGGGCGCAGCACCGACGGCGTCACCTGGCGCATGTCGCCCTCCCCCCTGCTGACGACCGGCAGCATCGAGTCCGTGCGCAGCGTGGTCTACCGCTCCACCTTCCACTATCACCCGAACAGCGACGCCGTCACCGTCTGGTACTCGGGCGCGCGCCTCGAGGTCGGCGGGTACGTGTTCGGCGGCGCCACCGCGCGCTACGCCGTGTCCGACCTGCTGCGGCGCGTCGAGCGGTCGTTCGACGTACACACCGGCGTCCGGCGCGCCAGCATCGAGAGCGCCGTCACCGGCGACAGCATCGCGCGCGCGGCGTTCATGTCGGCGTTTCCGTAGAGAATGACGAGTAACGAGTAACGAGTAACGAGTAAGAGGAGCGTCCCGGGCGGCTGTCATTCCGCAGGAGCGAAGCGAGTGTCGGGATCTTCCATCCCGTGCTCGTGGCCAGCCCACAGCACGGGAGAGCATGCCCCGACCGCTTCGCTGCGGGGTGACACCGCCGCCCGGGACGCTCCCTGACTTACTCGTTACTCGTGTTCGTTACTCGTTATCCCGAACCGGCAGTCCGGCACGCCCGCGCGGTCGCAGTGCTCCACGACGCGCGCGCCCGTCACCCCGCGCAGCAGCGCCTCCACCGCCTGACAGGTCGCCGGGCACGCCGACACGGCGCTCGAGAGCACGCAGCCGTGTCCGCGGATCTCGTACCCCTCGCCGACGCGCACCAGGTCGGCCTCCGCGCCGAGCTGCGTCAGCACCGCGGCACCGGCCCGGGCTCGCTCGTCGAACGACGCGGGCAGGGGAAGCGCCGGTGCGAGGCGGCGGCCGGCGCTCCGGAGCACGGCCTCGAGCTCGTCGGGTGGCAGCCGCTCGCCCAGCTCCACGAGGAGCGACGCGAGCACCGGCGCGTACGCGCTGGAGAACAGCGGCGACGCCTCGCGCGCCACCCCGTAGAGCGTCGCCGGCTTCCCCACGCTCCCGTCGCGCCGGATGCCGGCGGCCAGCACGATGCCCTCGCGCTCGAGCACGGCGAGCTGCGCGCGGACCGCGTTGTCCGTCAGCCCCAGCGCGGCCGCCAGCTCCTCCACGCTCCGCTCACCGCGCCGAAGCAGCGCGACGATGCGGCCCCGCGTCGTCCCTCCGAACTGCCGCTGCCACCACGCCATGCGAACCCTCCCGGATGCCGGTCAATGATAACACCGGTCGATAATTAGTCAAAGCTTTCCTTGACATATTCCGTCCCTGCTGCCATCCTGTGCCGGCGGAGGGCCCGGTGCCCCCGTCACGACGCCCCGCAGGAACCGACGTCCTCATCACAGGGAGCTGCCCATGCGCACGAAGCTGCTGTCACTCGCCCTCGCCTCCTCCGTCGCCCTCGCCGCGCCGGCACTCGGCGCGCAGTCGCCCCGGCTCGCCG
>JAQBPZ010000013.1 GCA_028287225.1 Gemmatimonadota bacterium | reverse complement strand
CACCCTTTCACTGCCCCGCACATCGAACGCCGCCACTCGGCCCCCTTCTTTCCGGCTCCCCGCGCGTGTATCTTAAGTGGCTGTCACAACGTGCCTTCCGCCACCCGATTGCCCGGCGCAGGCACCTCATTCCCCTCCTCCTGCTTCGGCAACCAGCGGGGGGCGGATACGTCCAAAGGGAGGATTGCCAGGACATGCCACGTCCATACGAGGCGGTCTATGTCTTCGATTCCACGCTCGAAGACACAGCCGTCACCGAGAAGCTGAACCGCTTCCACGAGCTCCTCGGCACGTCCGGGGAGATGAAAGTCGATCATTGGGGCCGCCGCCAGCTGGCCTACCCCATCGGCCCCCGCGAGAATGGCTACTACGTCATCGCCCGCTTCGAGGCGGAGGCCGCCGGCCTCCCCGAGTACGAGCGCGCCCTCAAGCTCGACGAGAGCGTCATTCGCCACCTGATCACCACCTTCGACAACGAAGTCGGCGCCCCGCCGATGACGGAAGAAGAGCTCGCGCTCCGCGCGAAGCGCGGTGACGACGACGATGAGGACGAGGAGTAGACCATGCGACGCCCATCAAAGGCCTGCCCGTTCTGCGAGACCCGCGTCCGCTTCGTCGACTACAAGGACGAGCGTACCCTCGGCCGCTTCATCACCGATCACGGCAAGATCCTGCCGAGCCGCCTCAGCGGCGTCTGCGCCCGGCATCAGCGTCAGCTGAGCACCGCCGTCAAGCGCGCACGCTACCTGGCACTCATCCCCTACACGAAGGGGCTGCAGGGCTAAGGATGTCCGACGCCGCGATCCCGGCACCAGCCGAGCGGGGGTGGGGGAAGCTCCTCATCGCGCTCGCGGCGTTCCTCTTCCTGCCGCACGTGCAGCCGCTCCGCGCGCTGCTGCCGGTCGAGGATACCCTGGTGCTGCTCCTTCCCGCCCTGGCAGCCTGCTGCCTCGTGGGCTGGTGGGCGGGGGGTCGCATCATGCTGGCCGTCATCTGGGTCGCGCTCGCGGCCTGGGTGCTCGTCCAGTCCGCGGCGCCGGGCACGTTCGACAACCTGGTTCGCGGGTGGAGCCTGGTGCTGGCGGGGGCGTTCGGGCTGGTGTGCCTGATGCGCCTGCACCAGACCTTCTTCGCCCGCGGGCTGACCGCCCTGGGGCTCGCCCTGGTGCTGGTGCTGGCCATGAGCACGAAGGGACCGTTCAGCCCGGGCCGCGCCCGACAGGCGGTGCAGGCGGAGCTGGCCCGGCGCAACACCGAGTCGATGAACATGCTGCGCTCGGTGCCACAGCAGTATCCGGCCGCGGCGAAGTGGATGCCGCAGCTGAGCACCATGCAGGACGCCGTCGAGCAGCAGCTGCGCGCGACGGCGGAGACGGGATCGGGGCTCGCCCCCTCCCTGCTCCTCCTGGAATCGCTGGGCGCCCTGGCGCTGGCGTGGACGACGTACCACCGGATCGGACGGACGCGCATCGGCGTCCCGCTCGGTCCGCTGAAGGATTTTCGCTTCAACGACCAGCTCGTCTGGGGGTTGATTGCCGGCCTCGCGATCGTCTTCGTGCCGGCGCTCGACTTCCTCGACGGCGCGGGTCGCAACCTGCTCGTCTTCTTCGGTGCGCTCTATGCGATCCGCGGATTCGGCGTGCTCTCCTGGTTCCTTGCCCCGGGAGCGCTCGCCATGATGCTGGTCGTCGGGTTCGCCATGTTGTGGTTGCCGGTGCTGACGCCGGTCGCCGTGCTCGGGTTCATGCTCCTGGCGCTCGCCGCCTTCGGGCTCGGCCTGGGTGACACCTGGGTCGACTGGCGCCGCCGTGCGCGCCCTACCACGTAATCTGAGGCTTCATCAATGGAAATCATCCTTCGCCAGACGATCGAGAACCTGGGCACCCCCGGGGACGTCGTCACGGTCAAGAACGGCTACGCCCGCAACTACCTCCTGCCCCGCGGCTTCGCCTTCGAGGCGACGCCGGGCAACCTGAAGCGCATCTCGGCCGAGCGCGGCCGCCTCGAAGCGGCGGAAGCCGAGCGCAAGGGCGGCGCCGAGGAGCTCGCGAAGCGCCTCGAGGAGGTGCAGATCACCTTCTCCGCGCGCGTCGGCGAGGAGGGCAAGCTCTTCGGATCGGTCACCTCCGCCGACATCGCCGAGCAGCTCGCCGCCCAGGGCTTCAACATCGAGAAGCGCCTCATCGACCTGCACGACCCGATCAAGGCGCTCGGCGTCTACCGCGTGCCGGTCAAGCTGCACGCCGACGTGAAGCCCGAGATCCGCGTCTGGGTCATCAAGAGCTGAACTGCAGGTTCATCGGTTGATCGGTTTACGGTTTGCGGCCTGCGTCGGGACGCCCTGGGCTCACCCGAGGCAGGCTGAAGACCGTCAACCGACACACCGGTAAACCGCCCGGCTCCTCCGTCATCTCCTTCGCCACACCCATGTCAGCACCCGCCACAACGCCCGCCAAGGGCAACAGCAACAGCCTCGAGCTCGTGCAGCGCGCCGCCGCGATCCTGCTGGAGCGCAAGGCGAACGACGTCGTGCTCCTCGGCCTCAAGGGCGTGTCGGACATGACCGACTACTTCCTGATCGCCAGCGGTACCTCGGACACGCACGTCCGCGCACTCGGCGGCTCGGTGCTCGAGGACCTGAAGAAGGAGACCGGGCAGATGGCGAACCACACCGAGGGGCTGCAGCAGGGCCGCTGGGTGCTGCTCGACTACGTCGACTTCGTCGTGCACGTGTTCCATCCGACGCTGCGCAACTTCTACCAGATCGAGCGGCTCTGGGCAGACGCGCAGGTCATCCCGGTCACGGCGGACTCCGCGCGCTGACCGGCGCCCTCGGGCGCCTACTCTCCCCGCCCCCGGGAGGCTACGTTTTGTCCGTGCGAACGCCGCTGCTCTCCATGCTCCCGCTGCTGCTCGTGCTCGCGGCCTGCGGCCAGTCGGACCGGCAGCAGGCGCCCGCCACGCGCGGCGCCCCCTCGTCCACCGCCCCGCGCGGACCGGACAACCTCGTGCTGCGCATCGCGCGCACCGGGGGCCGCGCGCGCGTCTACGCCTATCCGCGCCTGGACACCGTCGTGTGGAGCGCCGGCGATGCCCCCGCCCCGGCGCGGGTGCTGGGCTTCGACGGCGAGGCGGGCACCATCGCCTACGTGGACGCCAAGGGGCAGCCGGCGCGCGTCGACTTCCGGCAGGGCGCCGCCTACACGGTGTCCAGGACGAAGGCCACCGGGCTCGCGTCGGCCGACGGCAACGCCATCTTCGCCATCACGGCCGATGGCGGCGTGGAGCGGTACGCGCCCGGCGGCACGTGGAAGTGGAAGCCGCCCGTCGCCGCGCGGGCGCTCTTCCCCCAGGAAGACGGCACCCTGCTCGTCCTCGGCGAGCGGCCAGCCGGCTCGGTCGTGTGGCGGGTGCGCCCTCCCTCCGCCAACGTCGCCGACTCCGCGCTGCTGCCGAAGGTGGACCGCACGCTGCGCACGCAGGTGGGCGACCGCATCTACCTCGCGTCCGGAACGCAGCTCACGGGCATCCGCACCCGCACCATCGAGCGCACGCCGGACATCGCCTTCCGCACGCCGGTCGAGCTGCTCGCCGCCACGCCGAGCGGCGACCGCGTCTTCGTCGTGACCAGGGGCGGCACCACGATCGACATCGTGGACCGGTACCAGGAGCGCGTGGCCGGATCCATCGACGTGGGCCGCAACGTGGCGGAGCTGCGTGTGGATCCGCTGGGGCGCTACCTCCTCGTGCGCCCCGAGGGACGCGACTCGGCGGTCGTCATCGCGCTCGCCACGAATCGCGTCGTCGGCACGCTGCCCACGGCGTGGCGCGCCGACCTGCCCTTCGTGGCGCCCGATGGCGGCGTCGCGCTGGCGCAGGGCGCGGACGTCATCATCGCCGACGGCGAGACGCTCACGCCCACGGTCCGGGTGCGCGGCGGCGCGGCCGACTTCTGGTACTCCTTCCAGTGGACCGGCTTCCGTCCGCGCGCGGCCTCGCTCGACCAGCCGGTGGAGTTCGCGGGGCCGCCGGTCGATTCCGCCGCGCGGGACTCCACCGTGCCCGCCGACTCCGCCGCACGGCGCGCGGCCGACACCACCTCCCGCCGCGCGGGCGGCTTCACGGTGTCGTTCGCCGCGCTGCTCGCCCCGGACAAGGCGCGCGATCTCGCGGCATCGATCCACGTGGGCAGCGAGACGGCGCGCGTGGTGACCTCGGTGCGCGATGGCGCGACGATCTACCGCGTGGTGCTCGGCCCATACGCCACCCGCGAGGAGGCCGAGCGCGTCGGCCGCGAATCGAAGCAGTCGTACTGGGTGTACGAGGGCGGGCCGTGAACCGGCCCATGAACTGGGTGCAGGAGGGTCGCGAGGTCGGCGTGACGCTGGATGCGTGTCACGCCGTCGTCGTGGTCGGGAGCGATCCGGTGGCCACGGCGGAGGTGGCGCTCGGCATCGCCCGCGTGCAGGCGCAGCACCGCCGCGTGGCGGTGGCCGACATGTTCGGCGACGCGCCCCCGCTGCAGGCGCTGGTGCCGAGCGACGACCCGCATGGCCTGGTGGACAGCTTCCTCTACGGCGTGTCGCTCAACCGCATCGCCTACCAGGTGCCCGACGCGGGCGAGCTGTTCGTGATCCCGAGCGGCACCGGGCCGCTGGACTACGAGGAGCTCTTCGCGCATCCGCGGTGGCGCAAGCTCGCAGCGGGCTTCGGCGAGATGGGCGCCCTGCTGCTCATCGCCGCGCCGGCGGAGGCGCCGCGCATCCGCGAGCTCGTCGATGCCACCGACGGCGCGGTGCTGGTGGGCGACACGGTGCCGGCCAACCTGCCCGTCGCGGTGTCGCTCGCCTGGCTGCGTACGCGCAGGTCGGCGCCGATGTCGGTCGCGATGTCGCTGCCCGCCGCCCAGGGGCGGCCCACCGGCATCGAGGAGGTCGTGCTCGCACCGCGGTGGCGTCGATGGGCCGGGCCCGCGGGCGGCATCGCCGCCGCGATCGTCCTGGCACTGCTCGGCTACTGGTTCGCCATCCGCCCCCTCGTCGGCGGTCCGGCGAAGGGGCACGGGGTGTCCGCCGAATCGCCGGCGGCCGCGGTGGTCACCCACGGAGCGCTGACGGCGGACGGGGGCACGGTCATGACCCCGGTGCCCGCGCGAGCCGACAGCGCCGCGGCGGGGGGCACGGCGCCGCTGGCGGCGGCCGGGACTTCCGCGGACTCGTTCCCGCAGCTCCGCGTCGTCAACCCGCAGGATTCGGCGGCGGCCGCGTCGTTCGCCGTGTTCCTGGGCGAGACGTCGACCAAGTCCGGCGCTATCTTGCATCTGGAGCAGAGCTTCAGGACGGTGCCGGTCGCGACGTACGGCGTGAAGCCGCGCTCCCTCTTCTTCCTCCTGTTCACCGGCGCGTACCAGACGCGGACCGAAGCCGACTCCCTCCTTGCCGCGCTGCGCCAGCGTCGCGTGCTCGGTCCCGCGGCGGGCGTCGTCATGTCCGTGCCGTATGCCTTTCTCGTGCAGAGCAACGTGCCGCCCGCCGAGGCGCCGGCACGCGTCGCCCGCTACCGCGCCGGCGGACATCCCGTCTACGCGCTGCGCCAGGCGGACGGCACCATGCAGCTGTACTTCGGAGCGTACGCCACTCCCCAGCAGGCGGCGCTCGCGATCCCGGCAGTCCGGGACGCGAAGCTGACGCCCACGCTGGTCTATCGAATCGGGAGAACACAATAGTGCGTTTGACCAAGCTGGAGCTGCACGGTTTCAAGTCGTTCGCCGACAACACCCAGCTCGTCTTCGAGCCGGGCGTCACCGCCATCGTGGGGCCCAACGGCTGCGGCAAGTCCAACGTGTCCGACGCCGTGCGCTGGGTGCTCGGCGAGCAGCGCGCGCGCCTCATGCGCGGCGCCAAGATGGACGAGGTGATCTTCCAGGGCTCGTCCGCGCGCCGTGCGGTGAACGTGGCCGAGGTGTCGCTGCACTTCTCGAACGACGAGGGCATCCTGCCCGTGCCGTTCAAGGAGGTCGTGATCACGCGGCGCCTCTCGCGCTCCGGCGACAGCGACTATTTCCTGAACCGCGCGCCCTGCCGCCTGCGCGACATCTCCGATCTGCTGCGCGGTACCGGCCTGGGAGCGGGTACCGGCGTGGTGATCGAGAGCAAGATGATCGACGCCCTGCTCTCCGACCGGCCCGACGACCGTCGCGAGCTGTTCGAGGAGGCCGCCGGCGTGGGCCTCTATCGCGATCGGCGCCGCACGACGGAGCGGCGCCTCGACGAGACCACGGGCGACCTCCAGCGTCTCGACGACCTGATCAACGAGGTGTCGGGTCAGGTGCGAAGCCTGGCGCGCCAGCGCAAGCGCGCCGAGCGGTACTCGGAGATCACGACGCGCCGCTTCACCGTGGAGATCTCCCTCGCCGCGCGGTCCATGGCCGCGTGGCACGAGGAGCTCGCGCGTCTCGACGCGCGCGTCACGGAGCTGCGCGAGCTGCTGCCCACGGCGGAAGCGGGCATGGTGGACGCCGAGCGCGCCCGCGAGACGGCGCAGGGAGCGCGCGCCGCCGCAGAGGCGCAGCGCAACGAGCTGTCGCGCCTCGTGGGCGCGCAGCGCGAGCAGGTGCAGCGCATCCGCGGCGAGATGGCGGTGGCCCAGGAGCGCCAGCGCAACACGACGGCGCGGCGCCAGCGCGCCGAGGCCGAGCACACGGCCGGCGAGGAGACGGGCAGCCGCATCACCGAGGAGCGCGCGGCGGCCGAGACGCAGCGCGCCGCCGCCGAACAGGAGCTGCGCCAGGCGGACGAGGAGCTGATGCGGCACCAGGCGGCGGAGAACGAGGTGCGCACCCTGGTGCAGGCGGCCCGCCAGCAGGTCGAGGCCGCGGAGCGCGAGCTGCGCG
>JAQBPZ010000386.1 GCA_028287225.1 Gemmatimonadota bacterium | reverse complement strand
GGATCCCGAAGAACTGCCCGCCCGACTGGCTGTTCTTCGCGAGCTCGGCGGTTGGCAGGTCGAAGGCGCGTGCTGTCCATGCCTTCTTGATGGAGATGTCGACGCTGCCGATCCACGCGCCGTCCATCCGCACATGCGCCACGAGATTCCCGCCGCTGTCGACCACGGCGATGTTCATCGGCTGGCCGACCTGCTCGGCCTTCTTCTCTGCGGCGGCGATGATGCGGCGGGCGACCTCGAGCGTGATCATGGGACGTGCTCCGGCTGGGAGATGACGAGGGTGAGCCGACGTGCCGGTCGCAAATGGCGCGCCCGCGCCGGGCCACGCCGAGACTCGCTCGTTGCCGCAACGCCGCGTCAGACGATCTGGACGGGGTCGTCTCCGAGCGTGACCTCGAACAACATGTCGCGCCTGCCGCGCTCCCTGATGAAGGCCTCGGCCTGCTGCCAGCACCCGTGGCCCTGCGCGACGCTGGCAGCGTAGTCGGCGATGTCGTCGGGCAGGGCGTCGGCACCCTGCTTCGCGTAGCCGTCCACGCCGAGCACCGGCACGCCTTCGTCGGATGCGCGACTCACGAGCGCCAGCGCATCCGTCGCGCGGAGCAGGAGCAGGCCGCCGCTGTCGGGCACGGCGCGCCCCGCGAACTCTGCTTCCAGATCGTCAGCCTTCATCGGATGGTCGTGTGGGTGAAAGGCCAGGCCGCTGATCATGCGCGCCGCGCTTCACGCCGAACATGCCGCGATGCCGCGAGGGGCACAACTGCCTGCGTGCCTCGGCGCCACTGACTCATCCAGGCGGCCGCTTCCAGTGTGCACCGCTGTCGGCGCTCGTCGGGAATACCTGCTGCACGCGCTCGTAGCCTGGCCACGGTGCTTCGGCATAGCCCGAAGGCACCATGAGCCGCTCGGTGCTCACCGCTCCGCGTTGGAGGCGCGTGAAGGGGCGCACCTCGATGATGGCGGTGGGGGGCACGGTGTCCACGGGCTCCGCCCAGAGTCCGAGTGCGGTGACGGTCGGGGTCGCACCGCCGAACGTGTCACCCGTCGTCATCAGCGCGGCGAGCGCTCGCGTCGCGGCGAACCACCGGACCGCGGCAAGCTCGCCAGGCCGCGCGTCGACGATCGTGAACCGTCCGCGCGCCAGCGCGCGGCCCGGGACGTCGGCGTGCCAGTACACGGGGTAGGCGCCGTGCTGCCGGAGCACCGTCACCGGCGTGCGGCTGCCGAGGGTGTCGACCGCGGTCCGCTTGAACGGGAACCAGGCGGGCCATCCGTCGCGGCGACCCTCGAAGTTGAAGCGGTCGTCGGCGATCTGGAACGACGAAAACGTCCGCGTTTCCGGCCGCACAAGCGCAAAGCCCGTGCTGTCGAAGAGGTAGTAGTCGCCCGCCCGGGCGAGTGGCGCCGCGAGCACGATGCCCTCGACGCGAATCGTCGGCGTGCGACGAGCGATCGCGGTGACGTCGAGCCGCCCGCGCCCGCCGGCAAACGCAACCGTGCCAGCGAGCTGGGTAATCAGCTCCGGAGGCATCCCGAACTGACTGACGACCTGCGGCGGCGGTGGCGCCTCTCGTCCGGAGTCGATGACGAAGGTGATGCCCGGCAGCGTCGGCCGACTGGATTGGGCGTGCGCCGTCGTGGCGAGAGCAACGACGAGAAGGACCGAAGCCGAATGCCGATACGTCATCGTTCTCTCCGTTCGGAATGATGGGATGTCGTGATCCGAGGGACGACCGATCAGTCGTCGATGCGCTCCAGCCTCACGTGTCGTCGTTCATCGCCTCCGGGGAGTGGTCCTGTCGTCCGGCTTCGGCTCCGCCCGGGTGCCGTGGTGGAAGCACCGGCCCATCACAGCTGCCACAGTCCCTGCTCCACGCCGCCCTGGATGTAGATGGCGAACGTCCCCTTTCCGGGAATCGCCATCGGGGGATGCGCGACGAACGCTCCCGCCCTCGTTGCCGCCGCCAGCGCCGCTTCGATGTCGTCGACGAGCCAGTAGGGCCGAACCACGGGCGCTTCCGTATCACGCAGGGGCCCGCGCACGCCGATGCTGCTTCCGTCCGGCAGCGTCGTCGTCCGCGCCCCGCCAAGGAACGGATCGGCGGTGCCGAAGGTGACCCCGTGCGCCGCGGCACAGGCGGCGCACACGGCATCCACGTCCGAGGCGACGATCTCCAGGTACTGGACCTTCATGCCAGGTCTTCCTCCATTCTCGTGGCGGCTGCGATCACGTCAGGCATCCTTGTTCCTGTCGTCCCACAACTTTGGCTCCCAGAGCTCGATCTTGTTCCCATCCGGGTCCATGACCCACGCGAACTTGCCGTTCTCGTGCGATTCGGGGCCCTGGATGACCTCCACGCCACCCGCTCGCAGCTGCTCCACGAGCTCGCCGAGGTCGTCCACGCGGTAGTTGATCATGAACGACGACGTGCTCGGGCTGAACCACTTGCTGTCCTTTTCCGCGACATGCCACACGGTGAGGCCGCGGTCCTCGGCCACGTCGTTCGGCCATCGGAGGACGGCGCCGCCGAAGTCCTCCAGCGGCATGCCGAGGTGCCTCTGATACCACGCCGCAAGCACGGCGTTGTCGCCCGTGCTCTTGAAGAACACGCCGCCGACTCCGGTCACCTTCGCCATCGATGCTCTCCTGTTCATGCGGGACCCGCGTCGAGCCTCGGCCAGGGTCGGCCCGCGAAACATGCGGGCCACCCGCCCTGACGCGCCAGCATCCCGCGTGACCAGCCCAGGGTGCGCGCTGCCTCGACCTGATGAGTCAACTGCTTCAACGCAGAGGGCGCCGAGGGAACGGCGAGGGAACGGCGAGGGCGCAGAGGAACTGCCGCTCGGGCGTTCCCTCTGTGTCCTCCGTGTCCTCTGTGGTAAAATGCTCTTCAACAGCGTTTTACCACAGAGGGCGCAGAGGACACAGAGGAAGTGTTGGGGGTGCGCCGAGCAGCCTTCCGCTTCCTCTCTTTTCCTCTGCGCCCTCGCTGTTCCCCTCTGCGCCCTCTGCGTTGAAGCAGTTGACTTCACCAGCTTGAGGCAGCGCGGCCGTGCCTGATCACGCGCGACGTGCGCGATCCTCTTCCCACTCGGTGAAGGGGCCATCGAAGTCGACGAGGCGTGTTCCGTCGAACCACCACACGCGCGTCGCCACCTCGCGCAGGAAGGCCCGGTCGTGGCTCACCAGGAGCACCGTGCCGTCGTACTCGTCGAGCGCGTCCTCGAGCACCTCGATGTTCTCCACGTCGAGGTGGTTCGTCGGCTCGTCGAGCACCAGGAGGTTGGCGCGCGAGAGCGTCATGCGCGCGAGCGCCATCCGTGCGCGCTCGCCGCCACTGAGCGTGCCGATCTCGCGAAAGACCTCCTCGCCGGTGAAGCCGAAGGCGCCGAGATGGTTCTGCACCTGTCCCCGGTTCCAGAGCGGCCGCTGCTCCTGGATCGCGTCGAACATCGACATGCGGAGCGGAAGGTCGGACAGGTCCTGCCGGAACCACGCCGGCGTGATGGAGCCACCGATCCTCGCCTTGCCCGACGCGGGAGCGCGGTCGCCGAGCAGCGTGGAGATGAACGACGACTTGCCGGCGCCGTTGGGGCCCACGAGCGCGACGAAGTCGTTGCGTCGCAGCACCGAGGTGAAGTCGTCCACGAGCACCCGGCCCGGCACCTCCACGCGCAGCGCCTCGATCGCGATCACCTGGTCGCCGCCGCGCTCGGCCGGCTCGAAGGAAAGCGTCATGGCCGCCGGATCGCCTGGTGGGGGCGCGAGGCGCGGCAGCCGCTCGAGCCGCTTGCGCTTTCCCTTCGCCTGGAAGGAGTTGACGCCCGCGATGTTGCGCCGGATGTACTCCTCCTCCTTCTTCACGTACGCCCGCTGCTTCTCCATCTCGCGCTCGCGCGTGAGCCGGCGCTCGGCCCGCTGCGGCACGAACTGGCTGTAGTTGCCCTTGTACGACTCGCTCGTGCGCGCCTCCACGTGCAGGATGTTCGTGCAGATGGCATCGAGGAACGCGCGATCGTGCGAGACGACGATCACCGTCTCGTCGGCGTCCTTGAGCCAGTCCTGGAGCCAGGTCGTCGTGTCGAGGTCCAGATGGTTGGTGGGCTCGTCGAGCAGGAGCAGGTCGGCGGGCGCGATGAGCTGCGCCGCCAGGCCCACGCGTCCCCGCTCGCCACCCGAGAGCGACGACACGAGCCGCGTCCGGGATTCCTCGGCATCGAAGCCGAGTCCCTGGAGCACCGCGTCCACCCGGGCGTGGTAGATGTAGCCGCCCAGATCCGCGAACCGTTCCTGGTCGTGCCCGAACTTCTCCAGGAACTCGTCGGTCACGCGCTCGCCGAGCTCGCCGAGCTCGATCGCCTGTTCGGCGATGCGCTGCTCGAGGGCCATGACCTCGCGCCACGCCGCGGCGCCGGCCTCCCACACCGTGGTGGCGCCCTCGAAGGCCCGGTGCTGGTCGAGCAGCGCGTGCCGCAGGCCCGGCTTGCGCGCGACGCTTCCCACCGTGGGCTGGAGGTCGCCCGTGATGACCTTGAAGATCGACGTCTTGCCAGCGCCGTTGCGTCCGATGATCCCCCACCGCTCGCCCTCGGCGACGGTGAAGGTGATGTTCTTGAAAAGCTCGGTCGCGCCGAAGGAGATGCCGACGTTGGAGACGGAGAGGAGGGTCACGCTGAGATGGGAGAAGTCCTGGTCGAGGCGCCAGCCGGCGACGCCTGTGCTGCGGAACGCGCTGCGCCGATGAAAGTTAAGCGCTGTCCCCGGTCCTCTCGCGGTGTCGTGCGTCGTCAGGTGGCGCGGGCACCCGGCACGGCGTAGTGCAGCCCGACCATGCCGGACGGATACACGTGCGAATGCGTCAGGGCGAGGGTCGCCCGCGGGACGCCGGCCGGCACGAGGGGAACGCCCTCGCCGAGCAGCACGGGCACCACCGTCACCTCGACTGCGTCCACCTGGCCGGCGGCGAGCAGGGAGCCGAAGAGGGCGCCTCCGCCATAGAGCCAGATGTCCCCGGTGCCCGGCTCCGCCCGGAGCGCGGCCACGACACCGGCCGCGTCGTCGCGCACGACGGTGACGGATGGATGGTCGGCAGCGTCGAGCGTGCGCGAGAAGACGTATATGCGAGACCCGGCGGGCCAGGCGGACGCCGCGCTCGGGTCCCGCAGGACCAGCTCGTAGCTGTGCCGGCCGAGGAGCACGGTGTCCACCCGGGCGAAGAGCGCCCCGAAGTCGACCGTCGGGTCGAGCGGGATCCAGTCATACCCGCCCTGCTTGTCGGCGATGAAGCCGTCCAGGCTCGCCGCCACGTTGTATCGGACTGGTCGCATGTGTCTGTCGTGATGGGGTGAGCCAGCCACCCGACGTCGAAGCGATGCTGCGGAGGAATCCCGAAAGGAACGCGGGCGGAGCCGCACCAATCAAGCGCTCGTCAGCGTCAGGGCTCGTCGCGCTCCACCAGCGCGGACAGCTTGTCGAGGGCCATGTTCCATCCGCGTTCGTTGTCGGCGAGCGAGACGCCGGGAGGCACGGGCTCATGGCTGGCCACGAGCTCGGTGCCCCCGGGGCAATCGAGCAACCGGATGGTGATGGTCATGGCGCCGGCGACGGCCGGGTCCGTGGTCTCGAACTCGTCTTCCTCGACGATCAGTTCATCCGGGATCAGCCGCACGAACCGCCCGCGATACGTGTCCGTGTGCGCGGAGGTCTTCCCGGCCGGGGCGTGGTCGTCGTAGGCGAGCGAGATCCGCAGCCGGCCCCCCTCGCGGGGCTCGAACTCGTGGACGGTGAGCGTCATCCCGTGCGGCACCTTCCACTGCGCGAGCAGGGCGGGGTCGAGCAGTGCCTGATAGAGCCGTGCGCGGCCGGCGTGAATCACTCGGCGAACTTCAGTGCGGCGCATCGATCGGGATGTGGAGGTAGGCCGAGCTCGGCGACGACGGCGTACTCGCTGCCCACGGCGGTGCGGAGCGCCGTCGTCTTCCGCGATTCGTCAGCCCGCGGGTGCGGCCGCGCGCGCGCTCCCGCTCCGCAGGAGGCCGAGGTGGGTGTCGGAGAACCCGCGCTCGTACTTCAACCCGTATCCGAGCGCGCGGTCGACGCCGATGTGCGCCGCCCAGATCAGCGCCACCGCCATCGGTCGACCGGTGAGCAGCGCGGCGCCCGCCGCGAGCGCCGGCCCGACGTAGCTGTGGGCCGCGTTGTACACCAAGGCACCTGCGCGCGGCCCGGCCAGGTAGGCCGCGAAGCTCAGGTCCGGCACCAGGAACAGCGCCGCGAAGAGCAGCCAGGAGTGGCCGCCGCGCGCGTAGAGCAGCGTCGCGAGTGCCAGCACGGCCACGCCTTCGAGGCGCAGCCACGCACGCGGGGCGCCGGACACGGCGCCAGTCGGTGAGGTCGTCATCGTCCGAATGTATGGGACCGGGGTCGGACCGGCGATGCCCCGACCTCGCGCCGCTCGTGGGATCGCGGCGTCGACGGTGCTAGAGCCGGAACACCTTGACCAGGCCCGCGAGCCAGAGGACGCTGACCAGGACGAGCACGCCGCGACGATCCGGGCTGCAGTTCCACCAGAAATGCCACGCGAGGCCGGTGGCCACGACGAGCAGGATGAGGACCCGAAGGGCGGGAGGCACGCCGGCCACCGGCAGCGCGTACTTGAGGGCGAACAGCACGGCGAAGGTGATCGCGAGGCGCAGCCATGCTGGCAGGCGCGAACGACGACAGGCGGCGCCTGGTTGAAGAAACGGCGTGCTCATGGCGAGATGGAATCTCTTCCGAAGTGTTCCGACAACGGACGTTGTGGCCGGCTGATCGCGAACGACGGCGCGGCCTCACACACAAGTTACGCCACACCGCCCAGCGGCGGCGGCTCGGACGAACTGTCGGGCCGACCCTCCGGCATGAAGAGCTTCCGATAGACGGCGAACACCAGCAATGCCATGACACCCAGGATGCCCCACGCGAGCCAGCGCAGGTAGGCGGGTGGCTGCGCCTCGACCCTGGCTGTGGCCGGACCCTCGGACGCAAATACCCGGGTGAGCGCCGCGGCGGCCGCCTCGGCATCGGCGTCGGCGGTGCTCCCCTCGAACTCGGCCGCGAAGACGTCTCGCGACCCGGAGTGCAGATACAGGAACACGCGGGCAGGTCCTCGGCGCCGAGTCGCGATCCGGACGGCGGCGGCGGCGTCCGGCCCGAGCACAAGCGGCCGGCTTTCAATGCCGCTGGACGTTGCGCGCTCGACTACGCACTGGATCTGCTGCGCTTTCGTGCACGTGACGGCGTAGTGGTGTGCCGGTCCGCGGATGAGCATCGCCGCCCCACCGACGAGCATCAGGGCAAGGAGGACCGCCACGAGCGGCTTCGTGATCCGCGGAGGCAATGGCGCGAGGGGCATGGGGCCGGGTGGACGTTGAGCGGACGTGGTGGATCAGCGCGGCGTGCGCGAGAGCCGGCGCGCACCCCTCCGGCCTGTCGACACGCGGTATGGTACGCCCGCGCCAGGCGCGCCGCCCGCGGCGCGCTTGCGCTCGGAGGACCCTCGAGGTCGCGATCGCTGCTCAATATGCGGCTCGCCAGCGTGCACGCGATAGCAGCGCGAGAACTGGAAACCGCCATGCTGTCCCGATCGCGCTCGATTGCAGCAGCGCCACGCCAGGCGCGCGCGTGGCGCCCCGAGCGTCCATCTCGCTACAAAGGCGGCGCAGAACCGAGAAAGCGGCCTGGCCGCAGGGGCGCGATCAGCAGGCGGGGCAGCGTCAGCCCCATCCACGTCGGCAGGAAGAACAGGAATGCAAGCGAGAGATCAGGCCCCAGGCGTCCCTCGTGGGGATAGAGTACGCACGCGACCAGCGCGACGCATCCCGCGAGCAACCCTCCGCCAAGGACGACACCCCCTGTCGTCTCCATCGCGGGATACCCGCGTGCGAGCCATGCCCACAAGAAGAGGAAGGGAGCCACGAACGGCGTCATCGTGAGCGATGCCAGCAGGAGCAGGAACAGGCCGAAGTAGATCGTGACCAGCGTCAGGCCGAGCAGCTCGGAGAGCGGCTGGCCCCTGAAGGCCTCCGTGACGAACCCCACGACGGCGACGAGCACGATGTACGCGCCAGGGCCAATCAGTGCCCCGGACGCCGCCCAGAGCAGACAGTTCCGTTCGAGGTCACCGAGCTTCAGATGCATTCGCTTCACCTTCAGCGCTGGTGAACCAGCGGCCAGGAGACACCTCGTCACCGAGGACGCACACCCGGCGGTTGTCGCGCGCAGTTCCGCGAACGGCTACCCCCTCGGCGCATAACGCATCGCGACGAGAGGTCGCATTACGTGAGAGTATCGCTGATGGCGTGGCAGGCCAGACTCTTCGACCCGCCGCGCATGGATTTCTTCGAGGGTCGGTGCTGGCTGAAGTTCAGCTGCGGGCGCCCAGCGCGCGCTTCGAGGCCGAGTATGCGATGGAGCCGAGCAGGGCACAGCCATCTGCTCGCCACAAATACCCTCGTCGGCAGCGGCGCACGCGAGAGACCGGCCTCACCCCAGGTCCTGCTTCCCTTCGCGCAACGACTGCTCCACCCACGCCCGGTATTCTTCACGCATGCAGCTCGCGCACGGGCGGTAGCCGGCGGCCAGGGCCGTCGCCTCGTCCGCAAAGAACACCCGGACCCTGGCATACCCGGTCGGTAATGAGCCGACGGCGCTCCGACAGTCGAGACGCCCGTAGATCCTTCGACGGCGGTTTCCCCCCAGGGTCCCCGGCACATCGCTGAGTACCTCTTCGCCGGTGGCACTTATCAGTCGGTATTGCTTTCCTGTCATGCTGACTCGGTAACGGGACGCGGTCGGTGTCTGACGCCTGAATTTAGCCGCGCTGCGGAGCGGTGGCGGCTCGAATGAATTCCCAGGCTACACTTCCCGCGCCGTTTCAGTACCGCGCTCAGCACCGCGGGCCGAAGCCGAAGACGCGTAGCTCCTGCTCGCACCGGCAGGCCCTGGCGATGCGCCCGGCCCACTCGCCTTCGATCATGGCTCGTCCTTCGAGCCTCATGCCAAGCGCGGTGAAGAATGCGATGGGCGCGTCGAGGGATTCGACCACGATCCCCATGTTGTCCATGCGCTTGAGCGTCATGTTCTCCCAGTTCTTCTTACCGAAGGTGTTCGGTGCTACGACGCATGTGGCGTCCTGGCATCGTGCGCCTGCAGCGGGTCCGGCGCCGGCGGCAACGGCGGCTGATCCGGGCGCCACCACGCGTCCGGAGCGACCGGGGCAGGCTGGTCCTCGCCGACGTTGGCGGAGTCGATTGCGGCATGAATGAAGTTTTCGGATGGGACGGGTACTCCGGCCAGGCGCCGGAGGAGCGCCAGTTGCCCCGCATGCGTCATCGCATCCGCGAGTGGCCCCTGGAGAAACTGCGCATCGCTGATCCGGGCCGTCAGCGCGGCATCGGCAAGATCGTCCCGCAACGCTTCGAGGGTGGCGTGGAACCGCGCGACCTCCTCGGCCAAGGTGTCGAGGCGCGGGGGCGCAAAGTCGCCCCCGTGCAGCATGGTGCGCGCGTAGCCGATGACGCCGGTCATGTGCCACACCAGTTCGTGCGGGGTCCGGACGTGCGTTCCCGCCCGAAAGTCCCCGAACTCGGCCGGCGCGCCACGCAGCGCCTTCTGCGTGCGGTATGCGATAGCAGCCAGGAAGTGCTGCAAGAGGTGCCGCGAATTGGTCACGGGCAGAATCTCACGGTCCAACTGCCGCGCTGCAACCGCGCGTTCCGCGGTCGATGTGGAGCACTGCCGTGTCGCCTTCGCCTTCCGTGCCCTCAACGGCGAGACGTGTCCATATGGTGTCAGCGGGCACCCGCGCCCGTGCACCGGTGGCGCGGAAGATGGCAGCAGAAAGCGCCCGGGCCGCCTGGTCCCAGCGCCACCCGACTGGACATCCCACGCCAGCCAGGCCGCGGTTCCGCGCCGTTCGTCGCCCCAGCGCGGGTGCCCGGTGGCCAGCTTCGCGCTGAGCGGCGTGATGACTGCCTCGACGAGGGCAGCGGTCGTCCGGGTATCTGCTCGGGTGGTCACGGATTGGCCCAGGAACTTCCGCCGGGCGCCAGTGCCGTGGGAATCACCAGAAGCGGGATGCGCATCCAGGAACTTCCGGAAACGAAAGGAGAAGTGGCCCCTGACGCCCCAGCGCAGCGGCGGGCTGCTTCAATAATGCGATCGCAGCGAGCCGTCCAGCAAATCGCCCGTCGGCTGCCGCCCACGTTAGGCGGCAGGGTCGCTACGGTTTGACCAGAAAATACAGCACGTTGCTGACGACGAGAGTACCGAGCCATACGGGAATACGCAGCTGGTGCCAGCGTTGATCGCGTGCGAGCCATTTCGCTGCTTCGACTGGGTAAAGGCCAGGATTCCAGCGGTTCTCTCTCGCGATGTGCTGCCCCACTCCGCGATACCGCGAGAGCCTCTCCTCGAGGTACATACCATAGATGGAGAAGGCGAGGAACCAGAGAACCGACAAGGGGGGAATCGCGCTCGCGAGCGCGGATCGGAACGCCAGCACTGTACTTATTGCCTCACATTGAAGTCTGGCTGCCGCCTAACGCCCTTGCTAGCTGCAGCGCACGTCAGGCGATCCCGCGCCGTTTGGCCGACTTGGCTGCCGGCTTCGACGACCGCTCCATGTATGAGCGCAGCACCGCGTTCATTCGGGACTGATAGCGAGGGCCGCTCTCCCGGAAAAACGCCAGCACGTCCGCATCGACGCGCAGCGAGATCGGGACCTTCGCGGCAGCGAGCACGGGAACGGCCTCGTCCCAGAAGTCGGCGGGGAGGTCACGCAGCTCGTCAGGCGAGGTGCGGGCGATCTCGGCCTCCGTCACCCGACGCAACTGGGCGAGATTGGCGCGCCCGTGCTGCGGCACGCTGCGCGCGGGCTTAGCCCGGGAAGACTTGGCGGTACGCATGGCGCTCACGGCGATTGCTCACTCGGGCCGAACTGATGCGACGCACGACCTCGCCAGCCTCGGCCCGATCGGTATAGACGGTGGTAAGGTATCTCGTCGGCCACCCCGAGGGCGATCCGGCGCACCTCGCTATAGTCCTGGCGCGTGTCGATGCGCTCGAGAGTTGGACCCGCGAAGACGCTGGCGGCAAACGCGAAGTCGAAACCCCGCTCCGCCAGACTACGCTCGCTCTTCTCGGGATCCCGGGTGAAGCGCACACCAGAATATACGGGCGTATATACAAAAGCGCGAGAGGTCGTGGTCGTCGAACGCCTCAGCCAAGCTGCGAGCGCGCTTAATAGGATGCGAGCGAAGCGAGCCACCGCAAATGCGCTCGTCGGCTTCAGCGTCACGTCAGGTGGCCCCCGCGATCCTGACGACGTCGCGGGGCGGGCGCGCGTCAAGGCGGCTCGGAGCTCGTCGCCTTCCGCGCGCCTGATCGTCTCCCGGAGCTCGGCCGGATCGACAAACCCCAGAAGACGCCCGCAATCGAGGCAGCCCTGGACGGTCGCGGGGACGAGCGGCACGCCACGGTTGAGCTTCCACCAGCGAAGGCCGCGCGGACGGAACCGCACCTCGCTCTCGGCGAGCACCGTGCCGACGACGGTCCGGTCACTTCCGCACCGCGCGCACGCGACCGGCGCTTCCTGCCCATCCCGCTTGAACTCAATCACGCATGCACCTCTATGGCCATCTAACGCCTAAGCTCAGTTGCGGGCGAGTCTCATAATCGGGCCGGAGGCGCGGCTTCGCAAATCGCCCGTCTGCTGCAGCGTACGTTAGGGCACAGGGTCATAGAGCGGTGCTTGACAACGCGGCGACTACCTCCGCTGCTAGCAGATCGCCGATCCCCACCAGCTCGACTCGCGCGCCTTGCGCGGCGTAGTATTCGCCGACGGTCTGAAAGCGTTGATCAAAGCGGTCACGAAACCTTTGCATCAGTTTTGGCTGCTTGCTCATCACGCTTTCAAGTGCCCTGCCAGCCTTCAGAAATTTTAATGGGTATGTAGTGTCGAGGACATACATCACTCTACGCTTTGCTGTATCCTCGTCTTCCAGGAGGAAAAAATCCTTGAACAACGAATTCTGACGGATCGTCTCGGAGCCGCCCTGCCAGTCGATGAACTTAAACTCTGCGATTCGGCGGTCCGTCTCAAGGTCGAACGCCCTACCAGTGTTGCCAGCC